>CAJYHH010000389.1 GCA_913773825.1 Candidatus Sericytochromatia bacterium
AGTTTGACAACAGCATCATCGGCATCATCGATGAGTCAGCTGTGGGCCGTGCTTCACCCAACGTTCTGGGTTCTAGCCGCGGTATTCGTCTGCCCCGCAGCTTTTTTGCTGGCGCTGAATTTAGTGAAGGTTTCTTTAGCGGTGCCTTTGCTGCTTCGCCAGACGTTTTCTTTGGTCAAATCGGCCTGAACTTTGGTCTGGTCCGTTTAAAACTGATTTCTGAAGGTGACCAATCTTTATTTATTGGCGAGCCGGTTCTGGATACTTTGCATAACCACACAGCGATTCTGGATATTGGCAACGACACTTTCGGTTTAAGTGCTCAGGCCACTTTCCGTGGTCTGGCTGACCAATTTGACTTCCGTGGTGCAGGTGGCAACTTAAACTGGTCATTTGGTGGCTTTAGTCTGGGTGGTTCTGGTAAGTTCGAAGTTGAAAAAACCTATCAGCAGCTGATTGCTGGTCTGTATTTCTCTACACCGAGCAACCTCAAACAGATTAACCCTGAGTGGGAAGACGTTAATATTCCGAGTGCGCTGTTTGCGATTCAGTCGCCGTTTACGCTTGATAATGGCTCTTTCTTTGAAGGTTCACCTGATGAAATTGGCGATCTGGCGGGCTTCTTAGTCCAGGTTGCTTATGACAATCCGGTGATTCCGAACCTGACGGTTGAGTTTGGCCGTCGTCAGAAAGTCTTTATGAATCGCCTGCCAACCGATAGCAAATTCGACAAAACCACCGTCGCAATTAGCTCAACCTTTGTGTTCTAGTTCTTAAATTAAGTTTTAAGACTTAACATAAAACAAAACATTAGGGCGTTTGTCTGGAGTGCTTGATGTGCTCAAGACAGGCGCCCTGAGTCATTTTTTTGCTACTTTGGTGAGGCTTGAGATATTTTCTTAGCTTTAGCCAATCGCCAATAGCTAATCGCTGAGAGCTTCTTACGGTATAATGATCCAGGTTCGGTTTCGGACCGGCCTGGGGGCCAGCTTGCATAACCCTAAAAGTGCCTCTGGCGCTATATGCAATATTGTCCTGTCCCGTAAGGCTTGCAACTCGCCAACGGTTCAGGCACTGATGCACGGCCAAGGCTTTTTCTCTCTGTACGGCTTATGTGCCGGCAGTCAGAAATCCTGTGGCTTTGCTAGAAGCAGTTAACTGCTGGCCATTTTAAGTTTTTTGAGAGGATTTAGTTAAATGAAAGTCATTCTGACCAAAGATCATCATGAACTGGGCATCAACGGTTCCCTCGTTGAGGTTTCCGAAGGTTATGCTCGTAACTATCTGATCCCCAACAGCCTGGCCGTAATCGCGACCAAGAACGTGATGACTCACTACGAAGATCGCAAAAAGGCTCGTGCCAATAAAGAAGCTGCTATCCGCGAGCGCGCTCGTGAACTGGCTGCTAAAATTGGTGAACTGGGCCTGACTGTCAACGCTAAAGTGGGTGAAGAAGGCCGTCTGTTCGGCGCTGTCACCAATAAAGACATCGCTCAGCTGCTGGCTGATCAGCATCAGCTCGAAATTGACAAAAAGCAGATCGAAATTCCTTTTGCCATCAAGGCTGTGGGCGATCATAGCGTCAATATCAAGCTTCATCCTGAAGTCAGCACCCAGCTGCGTGTGACTGTCCAGCCCGAAGCCTGATTTTAGAGTGATGCCTGAATACAGCCCAGCTGTAGGTATCGAACGTACTCCCCCCCATAACAAAGAAGCAGAAATCGCTGTTTTGGGGGGGATGATTCTGGATAGCGAAGCGCTTGCGCGAGTGATCCAGCTCGTCGAACCCGACTATTTTTATGTTCCCGCTCATTCGTTGATCTATGAACAGATCCGTGAGCTTTTCGGCAAAGGCCAGCCTGTTGATTTTATTTCGGTCACAGATGCTCTGCGTTCCCGAGAGCTCTTAGAGCGCGCGGGTGGCAGCTCGTATATTATGAGTCTGGTTCATAGTATTCCGACCACGGCCAATATTGAGTACTACGGCAAAATTGTCGAACGCCACGCCATTTTGCGTAAGCTGATTCGGGCTGGTACAAAAATTGTTGAGCTGGGTTATACCCATGAAGACCCTGATGTTTCCTCCGTTCTCAATCAAGCTGAGCAGATTATCTTTGAAATTGGCCAGCATAAGCTCGGCGAAGGCCTTGAGCATATTCAATCTGGTCTTTGGCATTTATTCGAAGAGCTAGAGCGCGGCTATAACGATCCCGATGCGTTTTTGCGCAAAAATCTGGGCACAGGATTTACTGACCTTAACACGATGTTGGGTGGTGGCTTTTCACCTTCAGACTTAGTGATTCTGGCGGCCCGACCCGCGATGGGTAAAACCGCTTTAGCGCTGAATATTGCTGTCAATATGGCGATTCAGCATAATAAGCCCGTTGCGATTTTTAACTTGGAAATGTCCAAAGAGCAGTTGATTACTCGTATGCTCTGTATGGAATCCGGCATGAACTCACGCGCTTTGCGCTCAGGCACCCTTCACACTGATGAATGGCAAAGTCTGTCAAATGCTATTGCTAAACTCAGCGAAGCGCCGATTTTTCTTGATGATTCCTCAATGGTCACTCCCGGTGAAATGCGTGCTAAATGCCGGCGCCTAAAAGCTGAACATAAAGAGCTGAGTCTGATTATCATCGACTATTTGCAGCTCATGGACACCGGTCAAGGCGAAAACCGCCAGCAAGAAATTTCAAAAATCTCGCGTGCCTTAAAACAGCTTGCGCGTGAATTACATGTGCCGGTTGTGGCGCTCAGTCAGCTCAGTCGTGCCGTTGAAAGCCGTACCAATAAACGCCCCATGTTATCTGACTTACGTGAATGTGTTGTCGGAGAAACCATTGTTGTTTTGGCTGATGGTCGTCGTGTACCGATTAAAGATCTTGTGGGAACAATGCCAGAAGTTCTCGCAGTGAATGATGCTGGTCAGGTGATTCGTGCTCAAAGCGACAAAGTCTGGTCGGTTGGTAAAAAACCTGTTTTTGCTGTCAGATTAGCTAGTGGCCGTACGATTAAAGCCACTGCTGAACATCGCATCCTGACTTTTAAGGGTTGGGAAAGGCTTAAAAATCTGAATCCGGGTGATCGCCTCGCATTAGCTCGTAACTTGCCTGAGCCTGAATTGACATGTACTTTGTCTGATCAATCAGTTGCGCTACTTGGGCAAATGATTGGTGATGGCAGTTATCTTAAAGGTCAGCCTATGCGTTATACCTCTGCTTCAGAAGAAAATATGCAGGCTGTAACAGAAGGTGCTCTTAAATTAGGTTGTGAAGTTAGCCGATTTGCGGGTAGAGGAGCATGGTCGCAGTTACTGATTAGTGGTAACGGTAACCGCTGGCACCCGGCTGGCGTTAATCGCTGGTTCAGAGAGTTGGGTATATTTGGACAACGCTCAAAAGAAAAACGCATTCCAGAACTAGCTTTTCAGCTATCTAATCGACAGATAGCTTTATTGCTCAGACATCTGTGGGCAACTGATGGCTCGATTTTTATTCGTCGTAAAGGCCGTGGCAGCCATAGAATCTTTTTTGCAACAGTTAGTCAGGGATTGGCTGAAGATGTTGCTGCTCTTTTATTGCGTTTGGGTATTGTTGCCAGACTGCGGCAAGTCATCCAGAAAAAAGGTTACGAAATTCTACACAATGTAGACGTGTCAGGCACTGAACAACAATTGCTATTTTTAGAACGCGTTGGTGCTTTTGGGCCTCGTCAACAAGTCGCAAATGAATTAAAAAGTCTCTTGTTGGCTCAGGCGATAAATCCAAATGTAGATACTTTACCAGTTGAAGTCTTTGCTGAAGTAAAAGATGCTATGAAAGCTCAGGGCATTTCGCAACGTCAGATGGCTGCTATGAGAGGGACGGCATATGGCGGAACTTCACACTTTAGATTTGCACCTTCACGTCAAACGGTTAGAAGCTATGCTGAGATGCTAGATAGTGATTCATTGCGCCAAAAATCAGACGATGATCTGTTTTGGGATCGCATTGTTGCCATTGAGCCTTTAGCTGAAGAGACTGTCTATGATCTGACTGTTCCGGGGCCTGCTTCCTGGTTGGCAGATGGTATTGTGAGTCATAACTCAGGCGCGATCGAGCAGGACGCGGATATTGTGCTTTTTTTGTACCGAGATGAGTATTACAACGAAGATTCAAACGATAAAAATACTGCAGAGTTGATTATCGCCAAACATCGTCATGGTCCTACTGGTACGGTTAGATTATACTTTGAGGCCAGCTTGACTCGCTTTGGTAATTTAATGCTCGATTAGAGCGGTTTTTTACTGGTAGAAGTTGAAGCTTCTCCTTTTTTTAATAAGGTACCTTGCACAACAAGGTACCTTGAATTATGATACAGCAATGACTGAAGATATTCTCAAAAAGTGGCTATCACAAGTGCGCCGAGGGTCACTTGAACTCTGTATTCTGGGCTTGATTCGCCAGGGAGATACATACGCCTTTGCTATGATTCAGGCGCTTGAGCGTTTGGATGGCTTTGTTTTAACAGAGGGGGCGATTTACCCTCTGCTCAAACGTCTGCAAAACGAAGGTTTAGTTGAGACTTACTGGGTCGAGTCCGAAAGCGGGCCACCACGTAAGTATTACAAGCTGACTGCTCATGGAGAGACTCTGCTAGATCGCATGGTTGATGAGTGGCAGAAGTTTTCGCAATTTGTCTCTAATATCCTTGAAAGGAATACTCGTGATGATGACGCATCTTCAAGATCCTCAAGTACAAAAGTACCTCTCAACATTAAAGAAGCAACTGCAGATTCTGCCCCGTAGCGAACGCGATGACGTAATTCGGGAGTTTGAAAGTCACGTTTATGAGCAGGAGCAGATCGGGCGAATTCCAGCTGATATTCTGAGTCGGCTTGGTAATCCCGAAAGTTACGCCCGCAGTTATCTTGAGCAATACAGCGATCGACTTCGCAATCAGGGAAGTTTACCTGAACATGCCCGATTTATGTTTCGCCAGGCGATCTGGCCGGCTTTGGTCGTCAGCGTGCTACTGGTTGCTTTTATGCAGGCCAATGCGCTGTTTATCTGGTGGGATTTAATTGTCAAAGGTGAGGCGCCACTTTGGTTTGTGTCCCAGATGATGTAAATGGGTCTGCCAGCTTTCTTTGTTGTGTTGCTTCCGAGCGCCAGTTTGTTTATGGTGCCCTTGTATATTTACCGGATTCGCGGTACCCAGGCCCGTTATACTCTGCGCTCAGCCAAAGTCTGGCTAATCACGCTTTTAACGGGACTTTTGTTGTCAGTTGTTGGGTTGGGCGTACAGGAATGGATTGTTCCTGTTACTAATACCCGTACGGTCGAGTTATTTAAAACACTTTTACATGAACGGTCTGAAACTCAGAAACAATCTGGACAGCTTAGCAAAAATGAGTTTAAAGATGTTCGTCAGATGACCGCTGCTCAGGCTTATCAGTACCTGAGCCACAAAGCCAATGCCTCACGGGGTGACTTTATTGCGTATTACCAGAAATTTAGTCTGCCACTTGGGGCGCTGGCCTTTGCACTTTATGGCTTGCTAACTGCCAGTTTGATGTTGTCGGATTTGTTTCATCCCCGTTATACACTTATTGTGATTGGCTTTGTGATTCCGTTTGGTGGCTATCTGATGCTGCATAACTTGGTTTTATCAGACCGCTTTTCGCCAATGCTTAACGCTTTTTTGCCTGACTTAGTGATTGTTGCGATTAGTCTAGTGTTTTTACTGGGGATGCTGATGCAACTACCCAAGACTGCTCATGAGAGACACGAGCTTTAAAAGGCTCTAGAACAAGTTAGGTGAAGTCGTGGTCAGTTCGTAGATCCAGCGTAAAAAGCGCGCAAACCCAGCTAATAAAACCAGGAGAATCATACTTGGCATGAGATAGCCCTGATAAGGGGCGGCTTTTTCTTTGACTTCGACAAAACGAACCTGAATTTTTTGCAGCGGTGTAGAGGGTGAGGGTTCAGGGGTTGGTTCTGGAGTTGGCAGGATCAGCTCATTTTGTGGAAATCGCTCAGGTGTATCAAGCACAATACCTTCTGCACAACCCGCTGGAGCGATGAATAAAAGGCTTAACCAGCACAGGCTCTGGAGCAGGCCAAGACGCCAAGTGGCAGGTTTAGAAGATGAAAGGGGTGCAAGACTCACTGGATTCCTCACTGTAACTGGCTACAATTGTAACAGAAGCCAGTGTGGCTCTGGCCGAACAGAGCGCTGCTTATTCTGAGGGTTTAGCCTGTAAACTCTCAGAATCCATAAATCTCGCCTTAACGCCCCGATGCGTGGCTTTAGGGCTTTGTGTTACGATATTAAACAATCGATCAACAGGGACTGAGACATGACCGAACTGCGTTTGCCGGCTGAACTTCAGCAGCGCCTGCAGCAGGAAGCCGAGGCGTTAAATCTGCCTGTGGCGGACTTTTTGCAAATGCTGTTGAATAGCCATCGTTTGGCGTCTCAATATGCACAGCCTGATATTTCAACTGACTTTGCAGAGCTGATTCAACAGGCTGAACAGGCACACGCTTATCTGCTGACCCTTGAGGAGCTCAGAGCATGAGTGTGAAATATCTCAGTCGCGATGAGCTGATTGCGCTTAATCAGCATCTTTGCCGTCGCACAGAGCAATCTTTTGGTTTGATGACACCTGAGTTATTAGACGAAGCGGTTGCGCGACCTGCGATGATGATCGAGGGTTATGAGCCCTTTCCGGAAGTCTGGGAAAAAGCGGCAGTCTTAATGGATTCTTTGCTGAAAACCAGACCGTTTTTGCGCTGTAATGTTTTGACAGGTTGTCTGGCGACAGATATTTTTCTGCGTCGTAATGGTTTTGGCTTAAGCAGCCAGCCAGAAGATAGCGAGTTGATTAAATCCGTGGCGTTACAACAAGTCACATTTTTACAGATTGCTGAATGGCTGCGAGGACGGACGCATGCTCTGAGTTGAGCATCAATGAGGTTTTGTAATCAGATTTTTTGTGATTTAGTTATATTGAGTGAATAGGTGAGTAATTAGATGTCAACTTCGGCAACCGGTAGAATTGGTCTCGGCGGCAGTGGCTTTGGCCCCGAGTACATCTCCAACCGCAAACGCCTTGTCGAGAAAAAAGACGAAGACCGCGGTAATGCTGGCTCGCAGGATGCTTATCGACGTTCTCCTCAGGAAGAAATGGAAGTCTTTCTGTTTACAGTTAAAGACCCGGTTCGCTCGGCACTGAGTCAGTTGATGTCGCTAATTAAAGTCACATTAATCGAAAACCCCGAAGGCATGGAGTCTCGACCTGAGATTATGTCGGGTCCCTTAGGGTATACTTCCATGAAAGCGGTGCGTCCTGTACCCTTTATGCCAACTAAGACCATTTTTAAACCGGTGACACGTTAACCTTGAGAATTGCTCTAATCGAATGTCCACTGCAGCCCTTACAGATTGCCTGGGAAGACGTCTATTTTCCTGATGCTCATTTTCCGATCAGTGATTTTCTTTATGATGAACCCAATGAATTAAGGATCTGGGATTTTCATCACGACGCCTCTCTCACTCCTCAGGCCCTGGTTCAAGAGCTCCAGGCCTATCAACCCGTTGTGCTGGGTATTAGTGATCATCATTCAACCAATGGTTTGGTCTTAGAGCGTCTGATTAAGCAGATGTTTCCGCGTGCACTGGTTTTCTTTTCAATTGGTCAGATTAATCCCGAAGAACTGATGGATAAAGCCAATCAATCAGCTTTTAGATTACGGCAACGGACACGTCCCGTTGCTGGAAAAATGCGTTTTCGCTCATCCTGGGCAGACGCAGATCTGTATAAACTGATGCAGCCAGCTGATCCTGAGCCAGCTGCTCAACTGGTAGAAACGCTTGAAGATCGTTATGAACTGCATAGCTGGCGCCAATATTTGCCGCTAAATGCCTATGCTGCAGTTCTTGAAACCCTTGAACTGCTCGAAGACTGTTTTCCGGCTGAGCACACCATCTGGAACCAGCGGCAGGTGCGTTTACTTGATGTTGGCGCAGCCCGTTGGGCCTACGCCCCAGCGCTGTATCAGTTTTTTGCTCTGGCTCACTTAGGAGAGCAGGCACCTCGCCAGGTCTATCTGACAGGGATTGAGCTCGATCCCTATCGTCTGGATGAAGAAGGCTATAGCTGTGCAGACTATGCTCTGTCTTATTTAGACCCCGTTGCCAGTCATATTCGTTATCTTAACCAGGACGTGCTGACGTATCAGCCGCAGCAGCCTTATGATCTGGTTACGCTCTTCAGACCCTATATCACCCGCCAGGATCATCTTTTTGGGGGGCTTCCGCTGGAGTTTCATCAGCCAGAAGCCTTATTTAGTCATTTGCTTGAGTTGATGCAGCCAGGTGGACGCTTATTAATTTCACACAGCCATCCTGAAACCCTGGGTGAAGAACAGGTACTGCTTGAGACCTTAGGGATTAAACCTTGTTTCCATGCGGCTTTCTGTTCGCGTCTGAGCCAGCGCTTGCGTGGTTATGTCACGCTTTTACCGGCTCGTTGTTCAGACGCTGTCTGAGAGCTGTACTTTAAGCGAGAGTTTTTTTGAACCTTTTGCCATTGATATGCGTCTAGGGTAGCATTGAGTACTCTGCCTCAGAACTTAGAAAGAAGGTAATTCCTCCATGTTCCAGACACGTCACCTGGCAAAGACCGCCCTGTTCGGCTCCCTTGCCATCAGCACTCTGCTTGCTGCTTGCGGCCCCAGCCCGACTGCCGTGGTTCCCGGTAACCCTGCTAATGCTAAATTAACCGCCATTGCCGTTAGTGAAATCTCTTCTGAAAATGCCGTTACTTCGAATATCTCACTTGGCTGGGAGCCGATGGGCTCTAGCGTTGCCAATATCAAACTGTTCCGCCGTCGTGCTGATCA
>CAJYHH010000390.1 GCA_913773825.1 Candidatus Sericytochromatia bacterium
AATGCTGCCAGAAGATCTGCTGAAATACGGCATGATCCCTGAATTTATTGGTCGTATTCCGGTTACAGCTAATCTAAATCCCTTAGATAAATCTACTCTGGCTAAGATTCTGGTTGAGCCTAAAAACGCTCTGGTTAAGCAGTATAAAAAACTGATGGCCATGGACGGCGTTGAGCTGACCTTTACTGACGAAGCGCTGGATCGCATCGTTGAAGAAGCTCAGAAGCGTAAAACCGGTGCTCGTGCCCTGCGTGCCATTGTGGAAGAAATCATGCTTGAAATTATGTATGAAGCTCCTTCACATTCAGATCTGACTGAGTGCCAGATTACTGAAGACTGGTTTGATAAGCGTGGCGAGGCCCATGTCTTTAAGCTCTTGTCTGACAACAAGCAGAAACGTCTGCCCCAGGATGAGATCGCTTGAGCCGATCGGCTGAAAGCGAGTCTTCATCTCGAGGTCGGAAGCGACAGGCTGTGACTGAAAAAGCCAAGCCTAAAACGCGACCGGCCTCGCGCGCTTTGCCCATCATCCCTTTAAAAGAGTTGGTGGTCTTTCCGCGTATGATTCTGCCGCTGTTTATTGCCCGTTCACCTTCGCTTAAAGCCTTGGATGAAGCCTTAGCAGGAGACAGCCAGCTCGCGCTGCTTTCGCAGTCGGAAAACCAACATGCATATCCTGATCAAGAGCAATTGCCGCGCATTGGCGTGCTGGCTCAGGTGCTTCAGACATTACGCTTGCCTGATGGCAGTACACGTGTGATGGTTGAATGCCGCAGTCGTTTGCGCCTGACTCGCTGGCTGGGTGATGAGCCTTGTTTAAAAGGGCGTTTTGTTGAAATTGCTGAAGTCAGCCCGACCCTGACGCCTGAGCAGGATGTGCTGGTACAGCTGATGACGCGCCAGTTTGAGCTGTTTATGCAGCAGGCTCATCAGGGGTTTTCAGAAATGGTTGAACATGTGCCAGCCCTGGATGAACCCGGTGCTTTGGCTGACATGATTGCGGCTTATTTGCCCTGCACGATTCAAGAAAAACAGACCATTTTAGAATGTCTGGATCCGGTTCAGCGTTTAGAAGCCGCTGGGCGTCTGCTCAGTCGTTCAATGGAGCTGATGGCAATTGAAAATCAGATTCACTCTAAAATCCGTCAGTCAATTGACCAGCATCAAAAAGAATACTTTTTGCGTGAAAAAATCCGCGCCATTCGTGAAGAACTCGGCGAAGAGTCTGAAAACGATACCGCTGGCTACCGAGCTAAAATTGACGCCATTCCTCAGCAAGAAGCCCGCGAAAAGGCTACTCGTGAGCTGGCTCGGCTTGAAAAAATGCCGGCTATGTCGTCTGAAAGCGGTGTGATTCGCACCTGGCTAGACACGATTGTGGCGTTGCCCTGGACCCCAGAGCAGACCAAGCCGATTGCTTTAGCGATTGCGGCTAAACGCCTTGAGCAAGAACATTATGGCTTAGACAAAGTCAAAGACCGGATCTTAGAATATCTGGCGGTTCAACAGCTGTCTGGTAAGCCGCCGCATACAGTGCTCTGCTTAGTGGGTCCGCCTGGTGTGGGCAAAACCTCACTGGCTCGCGCCATTGCTGAAGCCACAGGTCGTAAATTTGAGCGCATTGCTTTAGGCGGTGTTGGGGATGACGCTGAGATTCGTGGCCATCGCCGAACCTATATCGGCGCTCTGCCTGGTCGTTTGATTCAGGCCTTACAGCGGGCTGGCACTTCTCATACGGTTATTTTGCTGGATGAATTAGATAAACTCACCAAGCGCTATAGTGGTGATCCGGCTGCTGCCTTGCTGGAGGTCCTGGACCCTGAGCAAAATAATGCCTTCCGCGATCATTATCTCGAAGTGCCGTTTGACCTCTCACAAGTCTTGTTTTTGTGTGCGGCCAATATTACCCACAGTATTCCGAAGCCGCTGCTGGATCGCCTTCAGGTCGTTCAGCTCAGTGGCTATACCGAATCCGAAAAAGTTGAGATTGCTTCACGGCATCTGATTCCACGTCAGCGTGAACAGGCTGGTTTAGTCGGTGCTTCTGTTGGGATTGCCAAAGAAGCCCAGGAACAGCTGATTCGCCGTTATACCCGTGAGTCGGGAGTGCGTTCTTTAGAGCGTCAGATTTCGTCAGTGTTTCGCTGGCTGGCTCGACGTAAACTTGAGAAGGGCAGTTTGCCCAAACGGATTCAAAGCCTTAAACAGCTTCAAGAGATTTTAGGCCCACCGCGCTTTTCAGACACAGCCCGTGAGACAGATTCAGCTGTTGGTCTGGTTAATGGTCTGGCCTGGACCGAAACCGGCGGCTCAGTACTGCCGGTTGAAGTGGCCTTGAGCCCTGGTAAAGGCAAATTGCTGACAACCGGCAATCTCGGTGACGTGATGAAAGAGTCGATGCAATTAGCCTTGGCTTGTGTGCGTCAGCGTGCTGAAGCGCTGGGCATTGACCCTGAGCGTTTTGCCCATACAGATGTGCATGTACATGTGCCTGAAGGCGCAATTCCTAAAGATGGTCCGTCAGCAGGGATTGCGATTGCCACAGCTTTAGCTTCTGCTTTTACTGGCCGTAAAGCCTCTGCTTTACATGCCATGACCGGTGAATTGACGCTGCGTGGACGTGTTTTGCCAATTGGCGGACTAAAAGAAAAAGTCCTGGCTGCTTTCCGCGAAGGGGTTGAAACGATTCTACTGCCAGAAGGGAATCATGCTGATTTGGCTGAGATTCCGGCTGAAGTGCGCTCACAGCTGCGCTTTGTGACAGTTGGGCGGCTAGAGCAGGTGCTGAGCGAAGTTCTGCTGTGAGTGAGTCTTCTGACTCACAACAGCGTGTTCCTCAGCCTGTTTCGCTGGCTCAGCCTGAAGCCATCAAGCGTTGCCCACGCTGCGGCTTAGGTCTAAACGCCGGCCGCTGTCCGGTTTGTCCAGTTGAAATAACTCAACCACAGCCGCTTAAAATGGGCTGGCGCTTGTTTGATGTACTCTGGGGAACTCAACAGGTTTTTGCCTTACCAGAGCTACGTCCTTGGGCTTTTTCGCCAGTTGCGGTCTCAGGCCTTGTGCTGGGTTTTAGTGTCTGGTGGGGATTTGGCTGGTTTAGCAACTGGTTTACGACCTGGTTGCAGCAGGCTTTAGCGCCAGGTGTATTGAGTTCACTCTTACAGGCCTTTGTTGCGGCTTTTAGTGTCTTAGGCGCTTTGGTGATCTTTGGCTTTTTGTTTTTACCGGTATTGGGTCTGGTTTGTATGCCTTTCTTTGATCCTCTGGCCGCCAAGCTTGAAGCCCGCTTACTAGGCGAAAAACGAGACGCTGTGCCAATTAAAGTCTCGCTGTTGCTGCGCGAAATTGCTTTATTGCTGGTGCTAAAGCTGATTTTGATTCTGCCAGCTTTGCTGCTATTGGGTATTCCTGTGCTGGGGCCTGTCTTACTCACGGCTGTTATGGCGATGGTGCTGTCTCTGGATTTTTTAGATATTATCTGGATGCGCAAAGGTTATAGCTTTAACGATAAGCTGAAGTTCTTAAAGCAAAACTTTACGCCTTGGTTGCTTTATCTGGCGCCATTACTTGTTTTGAGCTGGATTCCTCTGCTTCAATTGCTGATTCTGCCAGGTGCGGCAGCTGGCGCTGTGCGTTTTTATCTCAACGCAAAAAAGTAGGGGCTTATGGCTCAGATGTTGGCTCAATTTGAAGTTAAAAGCATCACTTTTCAAAACTATCCTTATCGCTTTGGGGCTTTAGCGAAACAAAGTCGGCTTGAATATCAGGCGATTGCAGCTTATCGACTGCTGAGCGCACCCCCAGCTCTGATTCTCCACTCAGGTGAAATCTTGTTTATAGCAGCCGCCCAGCGCGAGCAACTGATGAGCTGGGCAGATCGGCATCAGTTGCCTGAAATAAAAGTCTGGGATAACTGGTCCTGGATGTGTGAACCTTATCTGGACACAGGGTTTACACCTCAAAGTGATGCGCTTAGCATGCAGCGCCTTAATGAGCTGGGCTTTAGTCAGGACGAAGTTCAGGCTATTCGCAAACAAATTGAACCCTTCATGCTGGCTTATAACTCAGTTGTCTGGGAATGGGGAGATCTGGGCCATTTTGATCTTTTAAATGCCTGGCAAAAACTGGGCTTTAGGCTCTTGGGTTTAAACGGCCCCTTTGGCCCCGCCCTGAACCCTGAGATTTATAACTGGACTATGCAAATTGCGACCAAAGGCTGGTTCCCGTTTTAAAGATTTAATTTACTTTCCGTTTTAATCTTCTGCCTTTTTCTTCTATGCCCCACCTACTCCCTACCACCTACTATCTACCTCTTCCAAATCGCCCAGCTTTTTTCACTGGTCTCAGGGATCAAGCCGTGTAATTTGCAAAAGTCATCAAGAGCAGCCCGTACACCGCGCCAGTGAACATCGTCCCCAAATAAAGCGCCACCGGGTTTTACCAGTGGCCAGTACATGCTCAGATCCATCAAGACATCCATCTGATCATGTGAAGCATCTAAATAAACCCAGTCAAAGCTAAGCGCTAAGCTAAATAAAATCCGTGAGGCGTTAAGCGAAGTCTGAGGTAAAGGTAAAATCTGTTCACTCAGTCCTGCTAGCGCCAGATTGCTTAAAAACTGTTCGTAATAAACCGGGTAACCGTTGATGCGCGGTAAGTTGCGGGCTAACCCAGGTTGTAGCCAGTGTTCTGCTGAACCCAACCAAGTGTCGATACAGATTAAGGTAAAATCCTGCCAGCCTCGTCGGGTGTAATAGTTGGCTGCTTCAATTGCAGAGCGACCTAGCCAGGAGCCGACTTCTGCGATGAGTTGGGGCCGGGGGACCCGAGCATAAACGCTCTGTAAAAAAGCCTCATCATAATGCCAGCTCCAGCTTTCAGGTGCGCTGTGCGGTGTAAAACCTGCAAAGGGATCTTCCCACTGAAGTTGTTTGAGCAGATCCTCTTTTTTCACTGTCGCCTTTTACGTTTTAAGCTTTTAAGATGCGGACGCCGTGAGTATCCAGTGCAAGCTTGAGCGGCTGAATACCAGCTGCTTCCCAGTTGCGCAGCAGGGCTTCGTGTTGATCAAGTGGAACCCAAGCCAGACCACAGTCTCCGCCTCCCGCGCCTGAAAACTTACCGCCTCCGCCCAGTTCTTCAGCACAGTCAGCCAATGCGGCAAGCTGTGGGGTTTCAATATGTTCACCGCTATGCTGATATAAATCGCTATCAAGCCGCTGCATGAGTCTTCTGTAGCGGTTTAAGCCCTGTAC
Source organism: Candidatus Sericytochromatia bacterium (assembly GCA_913773825.1). Classification (GTDB taxonomy): domain Bacteria; phylum Cyanobacteriota; class Sericytochromatia; order UBA7694; family UBA7694; genus CAJYHH01. Next base: position 5,256 of record CAJYHH010000390.1, read on the forward strand.
AAGGGTTTCTGAATCACCGGTCAAAATGGCTTCACGCAAGCCCAATGTGCTCATGCTGGCATCAAACAAAAACTCGGCATGAGCTTCTGGGTATTGGCGCTTCCAGTGGCGATAGTCTTCGATTAACAGGGCTGTATCTGCTGCGTTTCCGCTCCAGCCAAAGCTCAGGCTGCCCCAGGCTTTGGGCCAGTTGAGTTTTTCAA
>CAJYHH010000391.1 GCA_913773825.1 Candidatus Sericytochromatia bacterium
GGTAGTGAGTGGATTCTTGACCAGGCCGCTCGAAGCCTGACGGTCCGGAGTTATCCAGAAGCCCAAGAACAATTTCGCATTGAACTGCCGGGCCCCAGCATCAACTTTGACAATCTCGAAGCCAGCGGCACCCATCTTACGTTGTTTAACCCTGAGACCTGTAAAAAAGCTGAACATATTAATTGGGCTCCAGGCCGTGAGATTCGCCTGATCCGTTCAGCGCAGGGCTTATTTGTTAGCGGCGAGTTTTTGAATCAAAGTAATTTGCCGATCACGGATCGCTTTATAAGTTATGCCAAGCCGCGTGGAACTGCAGATGCTGGCCCGCTGGATGTGTTTACCGGTCGTGGTGATCAGTGGCTGGCGATTGTTGATCGCGGGGCCGGTGTGGTCTATTTGATTGATTTAAAAGCTGGAAGCCTGTACCAGCAGTTTAGTTTAAGGGCAGCGGGCTCTGCACGGGCGATGAATCTGGCTCTTGATGAAGCGAACCGTCAGTTTTATGTAGCTGATGGTACCAGTAGTCTGAGTGTCTGGAACTTTGAGGGTGAGCAAGTTCGTAAACTCTCTCCGGGTATGGGCCTGCTAGGTAACGTCTTGCTGACAGATGATGGTCAGAGTTTGTATGTAATGGCCACTAAACCCAATCCGGGTTTAAAAGTGCTGGCAACAGATGGCAGCGTCAAAAAAGAAATTGCGATTAAAGGTGATTTATATAGCGTCGATAGCGATGCGCCAACTGACCTGATGGCTTTAACTCCAGATGGCGCCCATCTGCTGTTTATGACTTATCTAAATGACCCTGAGCCGTTTACGCCTGTGATTACAGTGGTTGAGACAGAGCGCCAAAAAACCACTCAGCGTTTTTCGATTAAAGACGGGACTCGCCCCAGTCTCCTGAGCTTTATGGGCATGAACCCATTGGCAACTAAAAACCAGACTTTAGTGGATCTTTTGCTGTCTCTAGAACAGATCAATGCTGACCAGTTACATAATGCCCGGATTGCAATACGTGAAAAAGCCGCGATTGCCCAGGCTCAGGAAGCCGCTGCAGCGCCCGTCATGGACCTGGATCAGCGTGCTTTTGAAGAAGCCCAGCGTGAAAAAGAAGAAGCCGCTGAAGCTGAAACGCCCACTGAAGACGGTAAAGCCCAGGAAGTCTTTAAGCCTGAAAAAGCGCCCCAGATGAATATTTCACCGGTTGCTGACGAACTGATTGTGGATCATTGCTGGCGCGTGATTTACAACGAAAGCCGGGGTGAAGTAGATGTTAAAGCAGAGGCTTATGCCGAGCAGTTACAGCGCTTGCAGGCAGCAGCGACTCGCGCTCGTAATGAGCTGGAATGGCATAATGGCGCCATTATTCGCTTAAAAGATTTTTTAAACGGCAAAGCTTTTGAAGTTGTGATTATGCGCGATCAGATGGAGATTATGCTGCATAAACATGAGCGCGACAGCCTGGTTAAATCCGGCATGCCGACAGTGCCTTCTAATTGTCCGAACTGTTCCAAGCCCTTGTTTGGCAGCTATATCTGCTCGTATTGCGGTTATGAAATTGAACGCCCTGAAGAGTTACTCAAACGCGGACTGATCTCGATTGCGTCAATTACACCGCTTGAAAACCTGGTTGAAGGCCATTTTCTGCTGATTGATATTGAAGGCAAACGTCTGCTTGAAATTGACACCAATCGCAGTATTGTCTGGTCGATGGGTAAAGATATTTTGTCAGAAGGCTCACTGGATCTGCACTTTCCTCGGGACGTTGTCAGAATGTCCAATCGCAATACGCTGATTACGGATTATTCTCAGAATCGCGTTGTTGAAGTGACACCCAGTGGGCGGGTGTTTTGGGAATACAATGCCCGTAAATCTTCTGAACACGCCCTGAGTAACCCTGTGCGCGCCACTGCAAACGGTTTGCAGCATGTCTTAATTGTTGACCAGGGCCGCCATCGCGTTTTAGAAGTAAACAAAGAATCTGATTTTTTGATGGTTTATGGCCAGCTGGATAATCCCGGAATTGGCGATGGCCAGCTCAATATGCCCAGTGATATTCAGCGTCTGGTTAACGGGAATCTGCTGATTACAGATACGGGCAATCATCGCGTGATTGAACTGGAAGACTCTCGTTTGGTCTGGCAATATGGCAACCCCGAAAATCAGGAGTCGGGTGGCTATGGCAATGATTTGGGCTTTTTGAGCTATCCGCAGTCTGCCTTGCGCTTAAATAATGGCAATACCTTGATTGTCGATGCGGGAAACCTGCGCTTAATTGAAATTACGCCTGAAGGCGAATTGGCCTGGGAATACCGGACCAATGAAGGAGCGGAAGAGCATCAGATGGACTCTCCCTTCCGCGCCGCTAAAACCGCAGACGGTCTGGTTATGGTGCTGAGTGAGACAGCCGTGATGGAAATTGATCCAAAAGAAAACAAGGTGGTTTGGGCTTGCCAGCTGTCAGAGTTTGAACGGGCCAAAATGGTGCTGAAAGCCGAAGCCCAGACCAAGCGCTTTATGAAGCACGGTGTGCGTAATCCTTATACCCGCACTAAAACGGAAGACGGCCCGTCTGAAGAAGCCCAGAGTCGTCTGCAGGAACTAATTGCCAAACGTCTGGCGACCACCCGCAGTCCTGTACACGCCAACAAAGCCCATGTGACGACCTTTAGCAAAGAAACCCTGGAGCCCTTGGACTTCTTTTTGGTTGATCGCAGCCGCAATCGCCTGATGAGAATTGACCGTGAAGGCCAGATCTCCTGGCGTTATGGCGAAAAAGAACAAGAGACGCTTAACAAGCCCCATGGCTGTGTTAAAACCCCAGAAGGACGTGCACTTTTAACCGATACAGACGGCCATCGGATTATCGAAATTGATCCCAGCAATAATCAGATTACCTGGTCATTTGGTAAAGCCGGCACGCCTCTAAACGGCGCTGAAGGCGTTAATCGCCCTCGTTCTGCGCTTGTGCTTAAAAGCGGAAACATTTTAGTCACGGATCAAAATAATCGACGGGTCTTTGAAGTCAGTAAACACGGCGTTGTCGTCTGGCAATATGACGGCGTTGTAGGGCCTTATTATGCAGAGCGCCTGGCCAATGGCAATACGCTGGTTGTGGACTGGAGCGCTCATTATGTGTGCGAAGTCAATAAAGCCAAAGAAGTGGTCTGGAGCTTTGGGGAACGCAAAACCTCTGGCAATGACGGGACCCATCTGAGTTATCCAGAGCACGCCACTCGTCTGGCAAACGGCCATACTTTAATTACCGATACGCGAAATGATCGGGTGATTGAAGTCAACGCTGAAGGGCTGATTGTCTGGGAATTAAAAGGCAGTGGCGACGTTAAATTTGGCTCGCCGACTTATTCCGGCAGACTCAAAGACGGGCACACCTTAGTGATTCACAGCTCAAATCGCCAGATGTTAGAAGTCGATGCTGAACATAAACTCTATTGGAAGTTTATGTTACCCTTTGAGCGCCCCGTAGTTAAGGCACCGGCAGGTAACTAAAGCTGGATACTCAAGCCGATACTCAGCAGCCGCTTAACCAGGCTGGTCTGAACAAACAGACCAAACAGATTCTGGTCACGGGCGGCAGTCGAGGGATTGGTCTGGCGATTGCTGAGTTGCTGGCCACTCAGGGTTATAGAGTCACGATTGCGGCCCGTGGGTCAGAGGCTTTAGCTGCTGCTCAGCAGGCAGCAGCGGCTAAAGGATTAAGCCTTAAAACGCTGGTGATAGATGTTGCTGATTCAGCGAGTGTAAGTGCCGGTTTTGGACACTTTAACCAGCTTTATGCTTTGGTTCATGCTGCGGGTGCTGGCGCTTATTCAGAGTTATGGGATCCAGATGATCCTCAGATCTGGCAAAAAGTGATGCGCTGTAACTTAGATGGGGCGTATTACTGCACCCGCGAAGCCGCTTTGCGCATGACAGATGGCGGGCGTTTGCTGTTGATTTCGTCAACTTTGGGTCTGCGCGGCATGCGTAACAGCCACGCATATTGTGCCTCTAAACATGGCGTGATTGGCTTAACGCGGGCTTTAGCCCTTGATCTGGCCGAAAAAGCAATTACGGTTAACGCGATTTGTCCGGGTTGGGTCGAAACGGACATGGCCCGTGAAGATTTAGCCGCCATGTCTGAGCGTTACGGCATTGCTCCAGCTGAACTTGAAGCGGCAGAGCTGGCGGCTGTGCCAATTGGACGCTGGATTCAACCTGCTGAAGTGGCGGGTTTAGCGGGTTATTTAATCTCGCCCTCTGCCGCTGCGATAACCGGCCAGGCGCTGGAAATCAGCGGGGGGCTTGCTTGAACTGGCTGCGCCGTAGTCAACACCAAGCTAAACGCCTGGGACTTGGCGCTTTACTGACCATCAGTCTTAATCTGGCTCTTACAACAGAAGTCCAGGCTGCAGCACATGCCCATAACCGTCAGGGCCGTTATAAGCAGCTGCTGGCTAAAATTGACTGCCCAAGCCAATACGAAAAGCCTGGGGATGAATATCTGGTTTTTGGTTTTTCTGAAGATCCAGGCGGCCGTTATTGTAATCAAAAAGTGCCTAAAAGCGGCTATTGGGTTTATGTTTACCCACACTGGTATATTTGGGGTAAAGAAGATTTTAGCGCTGTGGGCATGGCGATGCTTAAAAAACAAGTCAAGCTGAGACAGCGTACAATTACAATCGAGCTGGCTTATTATAAACCCCATCGCCGTTGGGCAGAGTTACGTTTAGATCAGGCTGCTGAAACCTTACAAGATCTAGAAAGATTTACAGGCAAGCCTTTTCCGGGGCAAAACCCTTATCGAATTGAAGAAAATCCTGATTTGCCCAAAGAAAACTTATTGGGGCAGGCCAGTCATCGTGATATGGAGCTCGCCCCGCCTGGTATCAGTTCGGCCTGGACCTTGACTCATGAAGGTGTGCATATCTGGAATCACCGGACTGAGGCGGCCTGGATTTGTGAGGGTTTAGCTGACACAATTGGCTGGCTGTTGATGTATGAAAACGAATTTGCGTTTTCCAAACAAGAAACCCTAAACGATTATTTAGCCAATTGGCGCACCGTCATGGAAAGTGATGAAGATGCGCCCTTAGATCGCTATTACGATGATCTGCCCCAGGGCAAAGCGATGCAGTTCTGGCTGATGCTTTATGAACTCTACGGCCCAGATTTACTTTCAGAAGTCTTAATTGCCAGTACTGAAAATACTGAGTTTAATGCTGATGATTTTAGAGAACTTCTCAGCCACTACGCAGGCTCAAAAACCCATCGCCTGATGAGTGGCTGGGTGGTCAGAGGGCCCTATTATGTACGTCAGGCGCGAGATTTTGGCCCGATTCATTATCCACTGCCTGATAAAATTGAGCTCTGAGTATGCTTTACCAGCCTGAACGACATCTGCAGCTAAAGCCTTTGGACTGGAACCCTGAACGGGTCAAAGCCTGGCTGAGTGTCTTTGCCCAGGCAGCGCTTAAAAGCAAAGCCCAAACAGCTCGTTGGCCGATTCATCCTCGTGATGCTAGTGATTTTGGCGATCAGAAGCTGATTCCCCGTCTCACAACTCTCTATTGTGGTGAAGCAGGTGTCTGGCTGGCTCTGGCGCGTTTAGCTCAAGCTGGATATATTCAACTGCCCCAGCCCCTGGCTGAAATTTATAGCGAATTGCTGCAGGCCTATACAGCGGCTCCAGAAACTGGTGAACGCGTGCCCTCCTGGTTTTTGGGTGAGAGTAGTCTTTTGACCGCGAGTTGGCTGGCTCAGCCGGATCGACAAATCGAAGACCAGCTTGAAGCTGTAATTTGTGCGAACCGGCAAAATCCAACTCGTGAAGCGCTCTGGGGTGCGCCGGGCACGATGATTGGGTCTTTGTTTTTATGGGAGCAGAGCCACAAACAACGCTGGGCTGATATTTATCGCCAGAATGTTGAAGCCATTTGGGATAGCTGGCATTTTGACGAACCCTCTCAAACCTGGCTCTGGGAACAAGATATGTATGGCCGTCAGACCCGTTATCTGGGCGCCGGTCATGGCTGGGCAGGTAATCTGTACCCGCTCTGGCGTGGCTATGACTTGCTGACAGCTGAGCAGCAGCAGTCACTCAGTGAACGAACCATCAGTGGCTTAAACCAACTGATTCAGGTCTGTCCCCCAGGGGCAAACTGGCCGGCTCTGCCGGGGGGGGGTGCAACACATGCTGTTGCAATGGTGCCATGGTGCGCCAGGTATGATTACCTCGCTGCGCTTTGCGGTGGCTCATTTGCCAGAGGTCTTGCCGCTGTTGCTTCAAGGGGGTGAGTTAATTGTTCAGGCTGGTGCTTTAAACAAAGGGGTTTCGATTTGTCACGGGACAGACGGCAATGGTCTGGCTTTGCTTGAACTTTATCGCCTGACAGCTGACCCACGCTGGCTGGAACGTGCCCGCCAGTTTGCAAGCTGGGCGCTTGAACAATCAGAACAAGCCTTTAAACACCAGGGCCATTGGCATTATAGTCTTTGGACAGGAGATGCCGGTCTGGCCTGTTTTCTCTTAGATTGTCTGGATGGTGAGCCGAAAGGTTTACCGGGTTTAGACGCCTTCTGGTCTTCGGTTTAGGACGGATGATCAAATCTAGAACTCAAACGATTCACTTTTTAAAAGATTTAGCAGGGCTTCATTTTGAAGCGTAGCGGTTGGATCCGCTTCAAACAGGCCCTGCTGTAAAGCTTGTTTATTTTGCTGCAGATGTAAAATCCGTTCTTCAAGCGTGCCAGCGGCAATCAGCTTATACACAAAGACAGGCTTGGTCTGGCCAATTCGCCAGGCACGGTCTGTGGCCTGATGTTCAGCCGCTGGGTTCCACCAGGGGTCATAGTGAATGACCGTGTCTGCTGTGGTCAGATTTAAACCTAAACCACCCGCTTTAAGGGAGATTAAAAAAACAGGAAATTCGCCATTCTGAAAAGCATCAATCACCGACTGGCGTTTGCGGGTTCTGCCTGTCAGCAGACCATAAGGGATACCTGCTGCTTCAATTTCAGGGATCATCAATTCAAGCATTTTGACAAACTGCGAAAAGATCAGAACCTTTCGGCCTTCGCTGACTAGTTCAGGCAAAAGCTCCATTAAGAGTTCTAATTTAGCAGAACGGCGCAGATTCTGGGCTTCGGGTAAATCCAGCAGATGCGGATGGCAGCAGACCTGACGCAGTTTAAGTAAAGCATCCAGAATCGCAATGCGTGAGCGTTTAAACCCCTGTTCTTTAATTAAGCGCGTAACGCGTGAATCAACGGATAGACGCAGGGTTTCGTATAAATCCCGCTGAGCGGTGCCAAAGGCGACTGTGCGCAGAATTTCAATTTTGGGCGGCAGCTCATGCTCGACTTCAAGTTTGCGCCGTCGCAGCATTAAAGGTCTAACTCGCTCGCGTAAAGCCGCCTGGCGGCGTAAGTCGTTAGTTTTTTCAATCGGGTTGCGAAACCGGCTGTTAAAGCGTTCCAGGGTATCTAAAAAGCCAGGCATTAAAAAGTGAAACAGCGACCAGAGTTCTTCTAATTGGTTTTCGACGGGCGTCCCGCTCAGGCACAAGCGTCTGACAGAAGCCTGGGCACAGAGCAGTTTGGCGGTGCGTGAGCGGGGGTTTTTAATGACCTGGGCTTCATCAAGAATCAACCAGCTATAGCGCGTTTTGCTGTGTAGGGCATGATCACGGCGAAAGAGAGCGTAACTTGTAATCACCACCTCAGCCTGCTGAATCTCGGTGATATCTCGTTCTGGTCCATGAAGTAAGATCACCTTTAGGCTTGGCGCAAAGCGCTCAGCTTCTCGCTGCCAGTTTTCGAGCACCGACGTCGGGGCGACCACTAATGCCGGAGGCTGTAGCCGACCCGCCTGTTTTTCGACTAATAAATGAGCCAGGGTCTGCAGGGTTTTGCCCAGGCCCATATCATCCGCTAAAATTCCGTCAAGACCCAGCTCACGCAATGTTTGCAGCCAGTTTAGCCCGCGCTGCTGGTAAGCCCGTAATTCAGCCTGCAGGCCTTTTGGCACAGGGATATCCTGGGTGCCATCCTGGGTTTTGCCTGCCAGTTGTTCAGCGGCTGTCTCAAGCTCTGGTGGTGCCTGCCAGCTGACGCCGTAGTCATTCGGGTGTTGGCGCACCTGGGTTTTAAGCTGCAGGGCATTAAAGGCGCTAAGGCTCAGACTGCCTGGCTCCTGGTCACTGGGTAGATAATCATACAGCTCAATTAAAATATCCAGCACTTTGGCTAAACGTCGGGCCGGGACTTCGAGCCAGCGCTGCGGCAGCTTTTGATTGCGGGATTTAGCGGCCCAGAGCTGCATTGCAGGTGGGTCTAAAGGCAAAAGCCAGATATCATGATGCTCAAGCTGTTCCCGCATGGCGCGGGCATCCGGGACGGTTTTAAGCAATCTGATAATCATCGGTAGCAGATCGACTTTTTCGCCACCGATTTCAATTCCTAACGAGAGCTCAAAAAGCTTTCCGTCTTTGTCGGCACTTAATTTGGCCTGCCAGGCCGGTGAGGCTAAAAAGGCCAGTTTAAAGCTGGGCTCAAATTCAATCTGCCAGCCCTGAGCGCGCAGGGTATGCAGGCTGTCATGCAGCCAGTGATGCCAGTTCAGCACATAAGGGTCATAGCTGGTGTCAGCTTGAATATCGGAGGCTGGTTCTTTGGCAAAGCCAAAATGAGCCTGATTGTCTGACAGCGGCAGCAAGCCCGTTGCCAGCAGTTGCTGCCGCGCTTGGGCTTCAGCTTCACTGACCCGTTCAATTCTGACCACTAAATCACCCTGTAATCGGGTGGTAAGCGCTTCAAAGACTGTGCTTGCGGGTAAACGTTCGCCCTGATAATCAAATTGCAGCAAGGCCAATTGCTCCGGGCGCGTACTTTTAGCTGTATCGGGGTTTGCTTCGTCAGCAAGCTCGCTGCCCAGCAAGGTTAAAACCGGCACAGGCATCACGCCCGCTATTTTTTGTTCACTGAGTGAAACCCCTTGAGGCACAGGCGCTGGCATCAAGGTTAAAAGGGTTCGGCTGACTCGTTCAAGCGCGGCTTCTGGAATCACCGGCGCCCGCTGCAGCAGCTGAAGTTTGTCTGCGGCTAAATCAACAGGGCCTAATTCATTCTGATTGCTATCCAGGTAAAACGTTTGATTGTTTAAAGCAAAGATTTTTTCTGCGGGAGGATCTAGGCTGGTGCTTAAACGGCTGCCTCCGGGCACTTGTTCCCAGTTCAGGCTGATGCTTCGTAATTCACCCGTTTGCAGGGCAAATTTACGTCTCTGGCCGCGACCGTCCAGCGCAAAAGTTCGACCGGTTGCCAGGGCCTGCTGTAAAGCCAGTTCACCCAGGCTGCCGCTCAGCGGCACTGCAGGATTTTCGCGTTTAGAGTTAAAAATGCCGGGCCTCAGGCTGCGCAAAAGCTGGCCTAACTCACGGTCATTCTCTTCAGCGGCTGGATGCTGCATCAGTTCACTGGCGACTAATGGCAATGGCCGTTTACTGCGCCTCTTTACGTCTTCAAGCTGTAGGGCTGCTTGCAGGCTAACTTGTAAGTCCTGCTCCTGCTCAGATACATTTAGCAAATAAATAATCTGTTCATTGGCCGGACGGGCTTCTGGCTGAATGGGCCCTTTAAGTGCTTCCAGCCAGGCGCTGAGTTCGGTTTCAGTTGCAACTGGCTGTGGCTGAGCACTTAACCAGGCAAACGCTAAGGCCGCACAGTGCCGACAGTCACCGCCAGCAGGGCAAGTGCAGTCTCCGCTTAAAATCCAGTCTTCATCTGGCTGATAATAAATCTGAACGCTATAGGGCTTGGTTTTGGCGTCGCTGACTTCTCCGCTCAGCTCCAGGTCTTGCTGGTTTGAGCGATTCAGCGGTCTGAGGTCAATTAAACTGACATCTCCCTGGCGGGCTAAGAGTTCGCCCTGTTCGGCCTGTAAACTGCCAAAACTGTGGTGAATCACAGCAGCTGTAAGTTGTTCGGGTGGGGGCATTAAAGCGTTCATCCCGGTATGATAGCCAAGGCTATAAAGTGGTGGGGAGTAGAAAGGGTTTTGAGGGGTGAGGGGTGAGTTTAAGAATGAGGGCGGTATAATAATCGCCTGGCTTAGACAGAACTCGAAGGCATCGCTTTGTAGAGAAATTTTAGCCGTTCTGATTCAGGAACGATGGCTAAGGCCTGTTTGATGATAAGCATTTCGTCGATATTGCGGTTGAGCACATGTAAGCAAAAGGCGTTATAGATGGCGTAAAAGGCAAGTGTAACCGGTCCTGACCATTCCAAATCATCGTCTTGAAGTGCTGAAAGGGGCTCTAAAAAATGTTTCTGGACAGAAGCGGTGTCGCGCTTGGAGCAGACGGAGGTGAGGGCATCGGGGAGTGTCAAGAAAGTGGTGTAAACCTTTGAAGCCGTTTACACGTACTGTGAGAA
>CAJYHH010000392.1 GCA_913773825.1 Candidatus Sericytochromatia bacterium
CTGGATGTGTTAAACGTCTTGCTTGGACATCCTCCAAGAGGTTGGCAGATTTATCTGTCACAGGTTCAGCATCTGCTTGGTAAAGATCATTTTTATACTTGGGCCACACGCCTGTTTCGCCGTGACCCGGCCATTCGCTTTACGGGTGCTCTCCATGAGCTTCCAGTCAAATGGAGTGAACCCAGCTGGATGCTTCAGGTGTCAGTCCCGTTTTTGCTTGAACATCATGGCAATCTGCCTGATGTTTATCAGTCTCGAAACAAACCCCTCCGCGCAGCCAAAATTAAAGCACTCATTGAGAACCCTCCAACAGCCACTCCTTATCTGATGTATCACTATGCTTATCTATTAGTGAATGGCATTGATATTGAGTCTGATTTTCAGCTAGCCGAACATTTACTTTGGCAAGCGCTTGAGCTTAGCCTTCCCTGGCAGGGCAAAATTCCGCCAGACCCGGGCTATTTATTAGCCTCTACACCTGCCGTTGTGATGTTATTGGCTCAACTCTATACTTACCAGCAGCGACATGATGCTTTGGCCGAGCTTTATTTACGCTTTGAACAGGATTGTCCACTTACACCTTTTCCAGCTTTGGCCGCCGCCAGCCTACAGGCCTTAGGGCGCCTAGTCGAAGCAAAGACCGCTTGGTTACGGTGTTTTGATCCAGGCTTAATCCCCATTCGCCAGCATGAAAATTGGAAAATTCAGGCTCTAGAAGCCCTTTTAAATATTGGCCTTCAACAGCATGATGGCTTTTTAGCCATGTGGGCAACCCGCAGGCTGCGAGAACGTTTCCCAGATGGGCAACTGCCCGACAGACACTATAATTTGGCAACAATCCAGCAACAGCTTGAACAATTACTGGAGTTGCCTTCTGGCACCTGGCTGGATCGATTGGAATTTGAGCTTAAACAGGCCCTGACTGACAAAGATACTCAAGCGATAGCTTTTTATAGCTTTCTCTATCTTTGCGAGAGCTGGAGCCAGAATGTTTTAAAAGATGCACTGGCAGCTCTTTTCAAACAAGGGGCTCAAACCCTTGCAACTGCTCTCGCAAACTTTGGTGCAGATCTTTATCCAGAAGAAAAATTTTTTCAGATTTTTGGCGCTTATCAACCAACTTATGCCCGTCTTGAACCCAGTCAATGTTCCCAACCCGGAGGAGCTTACTGGCTTTACCTGCTCCAGCCTCCTGCTGTTAAGCCTCGAGTCAGTTTATGTATGATTGTTCGTAATGCTGCAGACACTCTGCTAACAAGCCTAAAAGCCAGTGAGAGCCTTGTAGATGAACTCGTGATTGCAGATACGGGCTCAGTAGATTCAACTCGTGAAATAATCGCTGAATGGTCAAAGACACATACGGTTAAAAGCCTTGAGTTAAACTGGCGGAATGATTTTTCCTGGGCTCGCAATCAGGTGCTTGCACAAGCCACAGGTGACTGGGTCTTAATTATTGACGCTGATGAGACTCTCACGCCAGATTCGATTCCCCTTCTCAAGCAACTGTTTCGACATGCTCCTTCTGGACTCCAACTCTTCGCCATTCGCTGTCTTAACCTATATCCCAATCCTCAACTCAATCACGAAGATTGGGTACCGCGTATTTTCCCTCGCACATCGCTGATCCGATATTGGGGAGCCCTGCATAATATGCCAGGCCATGCACATGCTCCAGAGCGATTGCCTCTAATCCCGCTCAAGCATGTCAGAGTGTGTCACACCGGCTTTTCTCCTGATAACGTCAATCGCCACAATAAAGCTGACAGACTCCCCATTTTGGCAAGTTTACTCAAGATTCAAGGCTTACCCAACCCTTATTATCTTTATCATTATGCTTATGCTTTGATGTATCAGTATTCTCCTCCTGATTATCAGCAAGCTTTTGAATTATTTGAACAAAGCGTCAGCGAATCTGAGCGCTATTCTTATCGCCCACCTGTACCCGGCTGGTTTCCAGCTCCCTCACGCAAGGTTCAGGTTCTGATGTTTCGACTGCTTAACCATTGGCAACGTGATAATGAGCTTATTAAGCGTTATTCTATTTGGCAAGATCGGATTGATGAGTCTGAATACCACTATTGGTACGCTACAGCGGCTTTACGTCAAGGACAATATTCAGAAGCCAAAGCTGGCTTTTTACGTTGTTTGCAGGCTGAGCTTTCAGATATGACAGAAGCTGGTTATGGCAGCTGGCGAGCGTTATTAGGCTTAACTGAAGTCTCAGCCCAGACTTACAACTGGCCTTTAGGCATTGAAGCTTTTCAAGCTTTAATTGCCAATCCAGGTCCTTTAGCTGCCCAGCAGATGTTTAGCAATTGGTGGAAGCGAATGTCTCAGACCGAAAATAAAGCATTCAGGCGTGTTGACAATTCGCCGTAATGCAAATGGCGCAGCTCACCCCGCGCTTGTTGATAATGATCCATAAAAGCTTTTAAAGCATTGTCGGCTAAGGTAAAAGATTCATATATTTCCATCACGCCATCAAGCAAAGCGTGACGTCCCCAGTGTAAACGCTCATCAGAGCCAAGTGGCTCAAGCTCTTGAAGCTCAGCTAAACCGCGAGCAGCACCATGTAAGCTATCACTTAAGCGATATTTTAGATTTTGCGTGGCCAGAATCAATTCCTGAATCACGGTATAAACCAGCAAACCTGCAGCATGAGGACTGATTTTTTCATAGGCTTGATGAATTTCTAGCAGTAAATGCTGGCTAAGCGTCTCAATCCGATAGCCTTTTTTAGTCGCATGGCGCATCACAACCTGCACCAGATCACGAATACGGCTTTCAAAGCGATCATTTAGCTGAACTGGACAATCTGTTAAATAACTTGTAACAGCAGGACCTAATTGATTTAAAAAGACTTCTGGTTGGGCGATAGCTTGATCTAGTTCGGTATAGAGCATTTTGGCAGGTTCAGATAATTTATATTTAGCGATCTGCCCACGTAAAGAACTCTGCACAGGCAAAGGCTGGCGTACAGGTGTGCTGTCCAATTGCCAACGCCGCAGCCAGCCTGCTTCATTCCAGGCTTCAACTAACAGAGGATTTCCCAATCCACTGCGCAGCAGATACACATAGCCACTTAAATACTGACGAAAGCGGTCACGGTCAAAATCCCCCACCGGGCCACGTGGTGCATAACGCAAATGAAAACGCAGTTCTTGCAATAGCAGACTGCGCACAAAGGGATAGCGGCTAAGTTTTTCATCATGCAGCAAACGTTCAAGTTGCTGGATCAAGGGGTGAGAGAATTCCTGAAACAATTCATCCAGAGACTTTTTTAGCACAGGAGAAGTCAGTCGCTCTGGACTGAGGTCTTGAAGACGTTTAGCAAGTAAACAAAGAGGGACGAGTTGTCGATGAGTTTCAGGACTATGCTCAAGTAGCTGTACTAGAGCTTCTGAAGGTAAATCATTCAAAAAATGCGCAATTCGCTCGTAAGCCCGGGTACCGGGTTCGAGCTCAAGGCTGCGCTGAATCTGATAATGACGGCGCGCCAGCTCGTAACTGAGACTCTGCGCCATGAGAAATTAGTAGAGGTCGAAGAAATTGCCCAGGTTGGCGCGGCAGGCCGTCATGGCAAAAGTGGCCATGAGCAGGAACAAGGCCGTGGTTAATCTTTCAAAACGCTTCATAGGGGTGATCCTCTCCTGTTTTGCCTTATTTTAGCATGAGCAAGTCAACTGATTAAAGGTCTAGCCGGATTTGTGCTTGATTTAAGGACAAATCCGGCTAGAGAATACTTAAAACGATTTAGAACAAACGCTTAAACAGCAATCGGGTCGTCATTCTGAGTCAGTTCTTCGAGTTTGTCGCGCTGATCAGCTGAGATCAGAGCATCAATCACTTCACCCATATCACCGTTAAGAATCTCATGCAGCTTGTACCAGGTAATCTTAATACGATGATCTGTAACACGAGCTTCTGGGAAGTTATAGGTTCTGATACGCTCACTGCGATCACCGGTTCCAACCAAAGAGCGACGAGAATCGACGCGCTCCTGATGAGCTTCCTGCTGCATTTTGTCAAGAATTTTAGTTTTAAGCATCATCATCGCTCTTTCGCGGTTCTGAAGCTGTGAACGCTCTTCTTGGCAAGCTGCGACAATCCCGGTTGGAAGGTGAGTAATACGTACAGCTGTTTCAACTTTGTTGACGTTCTGACCGCCTGCACCACCAGAACGGAAAGTGTCCATTTGCAGGTCTTTCGGATTGATAGTCAGTTCAACGTCTTCCGCTTCAGGCAAGACCATCACGGTTGCAGCCGAAGTATGAATACGGCCAGAGGCTTCTGTATCGGGCACACGCTGCACGCGGTGAACGCCAGACTCAAACTTCAGCGAGCTGTAAACGCTATCGCCTTCAATCGACATAATCGCTTCTTTAATCCCGTTGAGACCCGTTTCGTTAAGGGTCATCATGCTGACTTTCCAGTTACGGATTTCAGCATAACGGGTATACATTCTGACCAGATCCGCAGCAAATAACGCAGCTTCTTCGCCGCCAGTGCCAGCGCGAACTTCAAGCAGAATGTTCTTTTCGTCATTGGGATCTTTAGGC
Organism: Candidatus Sericytochromatia bacterium; assembly: GCA_913773825.1. Taxonomy (GTDB): domain Bacteria; phylum Cyanobacteriota; class Sericytochromatia; order UBA7694; family UBA7694; genus CAJYHH01. Next base: position 4,560 of record CAJYHH010000392.1, read on the forward strand.
AAGAGCGCAATCCGAAGTTCACTCTGTAAGCTTTCGCGTCTCGGCAACAGCTCTTCAAGCTCAACCTCGATCAGCTGCTTCATCTCTGGATCTTGCTCTTCACGCACCATACTCTCAACGCCTTCAATCTGTTTGACGACGTCTTGCCAAGTGCGGTAGAGATTCACTTTCTGTTCCAGATCAGAATGCGCTTTGGCGTATTTGCGAAACTTCTCCTGATCACGAATCACATCAGGATCTGACAGAAGCTCCGTCAGTTCCTGATATTTATAAACAATGGCTTCTAACTGATCAATCACGATTTTAGCGACTCAGACATTTCCTGAATCAGTGAAAGCGCGCGCGCAACGGATTCTTTCATTTCAGAAACCCGATCGCTTTCCTGGCGGATTTCATCCACCAGCTCAGTAAGTGTGGCGAGATTAAAGTCATCGGCGCCGTCGTGTCCACCTATCATAGCGGACATCGGGGACTCAACCGGTGCTTCAGCCACAGGAGCGCTGTAACTGTCCATATCTTCTTCTGTCTCCTCATAAGCCGGGTAAGCAGCAAACTCTTCTGCATCCACGGGTTCAGCTTCACTCAGGAAGCCGTCATCATCAGCTGCCTCTTCAGAATCTTCAGAAGCAAAGTCGCTGACATAACTGTCGTCTTCAGCAGCCAGAGCAGCGTCTAAATCATTGTCGATAGGAGCTTCTTCTTCGACAAAGGCAGATTCAAGTTCGTCATCCAGACTCAGACCCGCGTCTTCTTCTGGCTGAGAACCATGATCGGGCAGCGCATCTTCTTCAGTAAAATCCGTCAGAGAAACTTCAGCAGGCTCACCATCTTCATTGATGGTGGGTTCATAATTGACGCCTTCTTCATAAAGTTGAGCGTCAACATCTGTTTCGTCTCCATAGCTGACTGAGTCATCTGGCTGATATTCCTGCAGATGATCTTCAAGCGACGCTAAAGCATCCGAAAAGTCTTGGCCGCTTTGTACTTCGTCGTCTTCGTCGTTCCACAGCTGGGTGCTTTCAGTGTCGCTCATGCCAGGCTACTTCTTTCTGTTTTGGTTCTACGGTTTACAAGCTATTTTATAGCATATTGACCGCATGGGGCAACGGACAGCGCCGGGTTTAAAGGTTTTGAGCCTCTTAAAGAAAAATCCAAGAAAATGTTTGAACCCGTCTCAGGCCATCACATTTTATGGAGTACAACCCTGATTTTGTGTACAATCTAAACAGAAACCCCGGGGGTGAATATGTACGACTCGAATTCGTTGCGACTCCAGCTTGAAGAAGCCTGGGCCGGGTTTATCGTCCAACAGACGGGAACACGCCTTGAGCGCGCCAATAAGTATAAGACTAAAAAAATTATGATGCGCGCACATGGCGTCCAGGCTTATTACGATATCGAGTTTCAGCCTCAGTTTTTAGCCCTCTCACACGAGCTGGCTGCTTTAGCCGATGCTAAGCCATTTGAGCTTCTACATCAGGCCCCAACCATGATCGGCGTACTCGGAGGTCTCGCAGAGGCCATGGGTCTGGTCGAAAAAACCCAGGAAGAGCCCGTAACAAACGCCGACCCCATGCAAGAAGATTTATTCTTCGCCCAACATTTTAGCTCTTCCCTTTCTGACGCCATGAGCGGAATTCGAAAAAAATCCTCATCCTTTGGTTGGTAGTTGAACACTCACACCAGTCCTGGGGTCTAACAGGTGAAACGTACGCAGTTATGACGGAGCAAGAAATTCATCAGTGCCTGGCCGCCGCACGCAAAGGGGACAGGCAGGCTTTTCGCCGCCTGGTCGATTTTTTGATGCCCCGCCTGTACTCGGTAGTCTATGCCATGATTCCGGACACAGATGAGGTTTATGATATTTTGCAGGATACATTTATTAAGGCTTATCGCGGTCTACCCGGCCTTCGAAAACCAGAGGCTTTTGTTGGCTGGATAACCCGAATCGCGGTCAACACGGCTCGGACACGCCTGACGCGCAAGCGCGAATACGCAACCGAACCTGATGCCCTGGTTTTTGCAAATCTAACGGCTACAGGTATTAGTCCAAGTGACAGCCTTGAACATCAAGAACTAGAACAGGTTCTGCATGGTGCTCTTAACCAGCTTTCAGCCGAGCATCGTGAAGTGGTCGCGCTGGTGGAACTACAAGAACTCAGTTGTGCTGACGCAGCTAAACTACTGGACTGCCCAGCTGGAACAGTCCGCTCGCGTCTGCATTATGCGCGAAAAAAATTACAGGAATTACTGGCCCCGCACCGCTCCTGGCTATTTAGAGAGG
>CAJYHH010000393.1 GCA_913773825.1 Candidatus Sericytochromatia bacterium
CCAAAATCCTCTCCAATTATTTTGGCGTCGATGGCGCCTGGAACTATGATTTTTACGTCTCTCATGGCGGATATGAAACCGCTAAAAAAGCCCTGACCGAAATGAAGCCGGACGACCTGACTGAACAGGTCAAAGCCTCAGGTTTACGCGGCCGCGGCGGCGCGGGCTTCCCAACCGGGATGAAGTGGAGCTTTCTGGCTAAACCTGAAGGTGTCCCCCGTTATCTGACCGTCAACGCTGACGAAAGTGAACCGGGTACTTTTAAAGACCGCGCAATCATGGAATGGGACCCGCATATGTTAATCGAGGGGATTATTCTCTCGTCTTATGCCCTTGGCGTCCACCAGGCCTTTGTCTACATTCGCGGTGAGTTCCATCTGCCCGAAGTTCATCTGTCTCAGGCTGTCGCCCAGTGTTATGAAAACGGCGTGCTCGGTGAGAATATTTTTGGCACCGACTACAAACTCGATCTGGTGATTCACCGTGGCGCTGGCGCTTACATCTGCGGCGAAGAAACCGCCCTGCTGGAATCTCTCGAAGGCAAGCGCGGTTATCCACGCCTTAAGCCACCTTTTCCGGCTGTGTCTGGCTTATTTGCCTGCCCAACGATTATCAATAACGTTGAAACGATCGCCAATATTCCCTGGATCATTGCCAACGGCGGCGAAGCCTACAAAAAATTCGGCACCGAAAAAAGCCCTGGAACCCGCCTGTACGGCATCAGCGGCCACGTCAACAAACCCGGCGTCTACGAAGAAGAGCTCGGGATCTCAATTATGGAACTGATCAACGATCGCGCGGGCGGTGTACTCGGCGGCCGTAAACTTAAAGCCGTCGTCCCGGGTGGTTCATCAACGCCCGTGCTCACACCTGAAGAGTGTGAAAACCTGACGCTGGACTATGAAGCCGTGGCAGCAGCAGGCTCAATGTTGGGTTCAGGCGGTGTAATCGTCATGGACGACACCACTGACATGGTCAAAGTGCTGGTCAATCTGCTGCGCTTTTACGCCCATGAATCCTGCGGCCAGTGCAGCCCCTGCCGCGAAGGCACCGGCTGGCTGTATAAAACCGTTAAAAACATTCTGCATGGCAAAGCCTATGTGGGTGAGATCGAAAAAATCTCGGATATTGCCATCAACATGGAAGGCCGCACGGTCTGCCCGCTGGCAGCGGCTGCTACCATGCCGACCAATAGCTATATCAAGCGCTTCCGCCATGAGTTTGAAGCTTATCTTAAACAGGCCGAAAAGCCCGAAGTTGAGCTGACTGTCGTCAGCTAAAACCAGCGCCTCAGACTCAAGCCCTTCTAAAGCCCAGGTTGAATCAACCTGGGCTTTTACTCTTAAACCCTTTTGAGCCAGTTCTCTTGATCTGCCCTAGGCACAAAGATGTTACTCCTAACCGATTCTCTGGTTCTTAAATACAATCAAGTATAGAAAAGTAACTACGGCAATCCTGCCAAGGAGAAAACAATGCAACGCAAGCTGGAACGAATTGAACACCCACCGCTGCAAAGCGGCTTTGCTGGCCCTGGTCATCAGGCTAAAACCCTGCTGATGTCTGACCGCTTTGCCCAGAATGATCCGTTTATTCTGCTAATGGACGACCGCATCAAGTTAAATGAAGACTTACCCAATCTGGGTCCCCATCCCCATGCTGGCTTTGAAACCGTGACGCTAATTTTAGAAGGCCAACTGCAATATCACGACCAAAATGGCGAAGGCACGCTTAAAGCCGGTGATTTGCAGTGGATGACAGCCGGCAGCGGGGTTGTCCATGCTGAACAATCAGAAAAAACCGATCAAGATGAGCGCTTAAGAGTTTTACAACTCTGGCTGACACTCCCCAAAGCCTCGCGCTGGGTGCCGCCTGCTTTTCAGGAAATCCGCGCTGAATCTTTACCTGTACGTCGTGAGCCTGGCGCTGAATTGCGCCTGTATAGCGGCAGCTCAGGCGATATCAGCTCACCAACCCAGAATCATGTGCCCGTCACGCTGGCCGATATTCGACTTGAGCCCCAAGCCTCAATTACTCAGCTTTTAGATCGCTCATACAATGGCTTTTTGTATGTGCTGGAAGGCCAGATAGAAGTGAGTGGCCAAACCCTGACCAAAGAAGCAATCGGTTGGCTGGATCGTCCTGGCGGCAGGGGTGAGAGCGAGCTTGAGATCAAAGCCGACAAAAACGGTGCGCGCGTCTTGCTCTATGCAGGCCAGATGCAGCATCAGCCAATTGTGCATCACGGGCCTTTTGTTGGCGATACCCGTGAAGATATTATGCGAGC
>CAJYHH010000394.1 GCA_913773825.1 Candidatus Sericytochromatia bacterium
CACGACTTTGCGCACCCGTGACAATAAAACCGTGATTCTGCCCAATTCTCACTTTAGCAGCCAGACGGTTGTCAATTTTACAACTCGCAACACCTTACGGGTCGGCATGATCTTTAACATTGACTACCAAGACGATATTGCCAAAGCCAAAGCGATTTTATTGGCGATCATTCAAGCCAATCCGCGCGTGCTCAAAGATCCAGCCCCCTTTGTGGGAGTACGCGGCATGAGTGAAAGCAGCGTTGATTTAGACGCCTTTGCCTGGGTTCATGTTCAGGACTATTGGAGCGTCAAAGCTGAGATTATCGAAGCCGCCAAACCGGCTCTGGAAGCAGCAGGCATCAGCTTTCCGTTTCCGCAGCGCGACGTTTATCTGCATTCAGTGCCCCCCGAAAAAGCCTGATTTCAAGCTTGGCCTGAGCCTGTCCACCTTCACTTCAGGACAGGCCCTGGCAAGATGGGTTCTGATCAGCTGTTAGTCAGCGTCAGGACTTGACCTTTTTCCTGAATCAGCTGACCCTGGCTGTCGGTGCCGTAGATCTGATAACGAGATAAATAGCCTTCAGCATCCGCTTCGGGCGCATAGAGCACCAGCCCAGCAGATTCAGGGCCTGGTTTGTAGTCCTGATAGAGCTTCATCGCTGGAGCATCAGGCTGATAAGGGTTGGTCATGTTACGCCAATAATCCCGTTTTTTGGCATCAGCTTCTAAATGTGTCAGATCAGCGGCATAGACTCCACCCCGATCAAGAGCATAGGTTTCAACCATAATCTCCAGACTGTGCATATTGTCTTTGATCTGATTCAAGCGTGAGTTTTTATGCTCTTCAGCCAGCTCTGAGCCCAGTTTAAGCGCATGAGTCAAGAGCTGACGAGGTTTCAGCTTCTCAAAGTCAAGATCCAGTATCATCTGGCTCTGGGTGCCTTCGGGCAGATTGCGAGACATACCAAACAAAGCATTCCAGGGTGCTAACCAGCCATCCACATTTTCAGAGATTTCTTTAAGCTCTTTGTCTTCTAGAGCCTCTTGGGGCAGATAAGCTTTAAACATCCGGGTACTGGCTTTGGGGTCCCAATAGAGCAGTGTTTTTGCATCCTGGCTGCCCGTATTTTCAATCCAGTGTTTAAGCCGATCAGGTGAGCCACCCCCCAAAGCCAGCTTGAGAATATCTGCATTAGGCGCCATCATCCAGAGCTGGCCTTTACGGGCAAAAGCAGGTGACAGCTGCATCAGGGGATCTTCACTCAAGGGTTTCTGATCCAGTGCCTGAGGCAAATCAGAGCGCAAGGTATCAAACGAATTGCCCTCTTCAGACTGACGCATCACATAGAGTTCACCGTTAGGGGCATAACCATAGAGATTAAAACCTGTCGCCACAGGGCCTTCAGCCGTGGTCTGCAAACCAAGCGGCTCATAAAAGACCATCCCCGCCTGATTCGCTGTACCTTTAAATTCAGAATAGGGTTTAAGCGCCTGCTCGGTTGAGCTGGTGATGGGGTTAGTCAGATCACGCCAATAATTATTTTCTTTGGCCTCAGCGATTAAACGATTGAGATCACTTGGATAAGTCCCGCTAAAATCTACGCCATAGGTTTCTAAAATGACATGCAGCGTCTGCATATTCGCCCTGACTAGCGAAGCCTGCGGATCAGGCCGATCTTTTAAAATCTCAGTCAACAAGGGTTTAAAATCAAAAGCATAAATCGGGGTGCCGTTAAAAGTCTCAACCAGTTTAGGATAAACCGTATTGGGGTTTTCAGCACTTAAACTGGGCGTCAGCGCAACTTTGGGCAAATCTTGACGGATCACTTCTGGCTGATGGCTGAGATTACTCAGCTGATACAAGCTCCCGTCAAAGTCATAGGCATACAGCCGATAGTTAACCGGGCCATCAGCTGTCTCGTCCGAAGCATTCTGAAGAGCTTCATAAAAGACCATGCCAGCTTGCTCAGCTGTGCCTTTAAAGTCTTTATAATCCGCAAAAGACAAGCCTAAACCAGTCTGGTGATTAATCGGATTTGTCAGCTCTTCCCAATCATCATGTTCCTCAGCATCAGCTAATAATTGCTGGATATCCGTTGGGTAAATCCCATCGGCATCCACAGCATAGGCTTCAACAACTCTTTTAAGCTGATAAAGATTGGCTTTAACCCCAACTGGCATCCCCATTTTATCTAAAGCATCCGGGCGAAAACGGAATGTTTCCCGGGAGAGTTTATCAACGGTGTCTTCCTGGCCATCTTTAATGCCCAGATAAAGAATCATAGGCGGAATCCCGCCTGCTTTGCCGCCTTCAAACAGACCCAAGCCATAACGGCCATCCAAATAAGGCACAAAGTCGCGCTTATAATCAATATTAAAGACCTGCTCAAAAGCCGCTCCAATTTCTTCAGCGCCCAGATCACTCAGCTCTTTTGGCAGATTAAACGGCAAGGGCCCTTTAAACAAAACATCCAGATGCTGACCCGCTGTCAAAAATACCGGATCAGCAGGCATATACTGCAGCAGCGCCGTCAGCTCATGTTCGGGTTTGGCCTGAATCGCTTTTAAATAAGCGGCTTGATTGGCGCTTAATTGAGCCTGGTCAGGTGACGCAAAGCCTTTAGAGCTGATTTTATTGTCATCCAGCTCCAGTCCAATCCCGCCATAACTGCTCATTGCCAAAACATCTTGTAATAGTCTTGTCTCTTCACTGGCGGTCTGCTCAGCGTCAGAAGCGTCAAAGCCCGTCAGCTTCAGCAGTCTGGCTGTATCAAAATAGACCCAGGCCGCTTGCTGATCCATTTCTTTGCTAACCAGCCGAAACGGCTCCTGACCAGGCAACAGATGATAAGAGTCTTTATTCAGCAAAGCCTGGGCATAAATCATCTGCTTGATGAGAGCATCGTTATCGCCTAAGGTGCCAATCAGATTAGAGCCTGCAACCGCAAACTGTAAGTCACGAAAATCAAGTTGATCGGGATGAGGGCTTTTGAGAGTATAAACCGTCTGAGGGCCAAAATTTGACTGAGTCAGCTGATACTTGCCTTTACGGGCTGCTAAAGCCCGCTGCAGACGGCTCACGAGTTCACGGGCCCGCTCGGGGTTGCGCAGATTCAGGCTAAACAAAACATGACCAGCTGTACCAGGATAAGGGCGATACGCCAGACTTAAGTGAGAGCCTAAATTGAGCAGACCATCATAGACCGGATCAAACTTTAAATCATCATGTAAAAACTCAAGTACCCGCTTAAGTTCAGCGGGCATGGCTTCTTCAAGCGTAAAGGTCTTGCCGTCTTCGCTGCCGATTTGCATCTTGAGATCAATGGGCCCACCAGCCTGTAATTTTTCGCTGAGATGCTTCCAGCGCTCAGGGTCCAGGCTAAAGGTCAGGAGTGTCGGGGTGTCAGCAGGGAAAGCTAAAACCGTTTGTTCTAAGCTGGCAAAAGCTGGGGGTGTCAAAGTTGCGGCCAGCGAAGTATTCACCGTCAGGGCCAGACAAGCCGCCAGCAGAGGTTTAGAGAGGGTTCTGAAATAAGGTTTAGCGCGATGCATGAAGTATCCTTCCAGAATATTTAAAGAAAAAGTTTGTTTAATAATTGCTGAGGAAAAAGAGGCCACTTTTGTCCTGAATCAGCTGTCCTTGTTCATCAGCGCCATAAATCTTGTAGCTGGTGATTTGGCCACTGCTATCGTAAACGGGTTCATAAAAGACTCTGCCAATAAAATCAGGCCCTGGCTGATAAGTCTGATAGTCAGACATACTTGGGCTTTCAGCATCAAAAGGATTGATAGTAACTCGCCAGTAATCCATCTTTTCAGCCGCTTGTTGCAGGTCGTCCAGATTTTCAGGGTAAACGCCCTCTGAGTCGACAGCATACGTTTCGACCAGCGTTTGCAGGGTGTGCATATTCGCTTTAACTGAGCTGCGGCGTGCAAAATTCTGAGCCGTCTGCAGCTCATTTTCATAAGCCTCTCCCACTTTGACCCAATCCTGCAGACTGGCTTGATCTAAATCCACGTCTAGTGCCAACTGGCTTTCTGTGCCTTTAGCCGGAACCTGATAAACCGTGCCAAACAAACTGCGCCAGGGTTTTAAAGCCTGCAGAATAGCAGCCATGACTGGATCAGGCTTCTCTTGCTTATCCTTATTTTGGTCCTGAAATTGTTTAATCAGTGGGCTTAGCGATTCCAGATCTAAAAAGACCAACTGCTCAGGTTCAACAGACTTCTGAGGCGGCTGATTGAGCCAATTCTGTAACTTAGCTGGCTGATGACCGTCCAGCGCGGCTTTAAGTGAAGCCGGATCACTGGCCAGCAGCCAAAGCTGATCTTTGCGGGCAAACACCGGATCCACCCGCTTTAAGGGATGCTTGGGCTGGTCCAGATAAGCCTGGGCCTGAGGTAAATTTGAACGATTCACAAACTTAAAGCCATCTTGATTAGCGAGGGCATAAAGTTTACCATCTGGCCCATATGCATAGACCACATAATCCGTAATCGCCTGTTGACCCGCTCTTTTGACAGGCTCATAAAACAGCATCCCAATTTGATCCGCTGTGCCTTTAAATTCAGAATATTCTGCCAGCAGCTTGTCAGTTAAACGGCCTGAATTTAAGGGGTCGCGAAACTCTTTCCAATAATCAGATTCTTGAGCAGCAGCCTTCAGCAGCTTCAGATTTTCAGGATAGATACCATCCTGATCAACGGCGAAAGTCTCAATCATGGCTTGCAGAGCGTATAAATTAGACACAGCTGCAGAAGTCAGCGGATCGCGCTCTTGATCAATCAACGCCTGAAACAAGGTCTGCAGCGGAAGACTATAAATCTCTAGCCCTTGATACGTTTCACGCAACTTAGGACGAATTGCCTGAGGGTCTTGCGTAACGGGCAGATCAGCCAGGGTTGGCAAGTCATCACGAACGCTTTCATAGCCATCATCATCCAGGCGATAAAGCTCACCAGATGCGTCGTAACCGTAGAGCCTGTAAGCATCATAACCTTTAACACCCTCTACTGCTTTTAACTCACCCAGCGGCTCGTAAAAAATCATGCCAATCTGATCCGCTGTGCCTTTAAACTCAGAATAATTGGCATAGGCAAAACCGTTTCCCTGACGGCCTGTGACCGGATTAGTCAGTTCTTGCCAAGAGCCTAGTTCCTCACTGTCAGCACGGAGTGCTTCAATACTCGGGGCATACAAACCTTCATCAGAGTCAGCAGCAAAGGATTCCACCATAATTTGGGCCCTATAAAGATTAGAGCGAGTAGAGGCTTTACTGGATGAACCCAAGAGTTTTTCCATTGCCTGAGGGCTAAAGTGAAACTGCTGCTGCATGAGTTTATCAAAAGCCTGTTCTTTGCCGTCTTTAAGTCCTAAATAAAACACGGCACTGGGTAAAACCTGCGGACCATCATTAACAAAGACCCCAAAGCCATAACGCCCATCTAAAAGAGGCAATAGTTCAGTTTCATAGTTGAGATTAAACAGCTCTTTTAGATTTCTAGTGATCTGATCAGCATTACTAAGCCCCAAGGATTCAGGCAGTCTAGGCCCTGTTTTGGGGTCAAGCGAAATATCCAGCCGCTGGCCCGCTGTAAAAAACACAGGCTGATTGGGAACTTGCTGCAGAAGCGGCTTAAGGGCATGCACAGGTTTTGTTTGAAGTGACGCGAGTTGTTCACGCTGAGCGGGCTTTAAACTGGCCCAGTCTGGGACTTGAAAGCTTTTAAAGCGCAGGCCATCGGGATTTAAATCAAAGCCCACCCCCACACCGCGATTTAAGCTCAGAATCTCACCAATAAACTCAAGCTCTTCTCCCTCGGCTAATGTTTCGATGCCTGTGGCTTTAAGCCCGCGCAGGGTGTCGATATAGACCCAGGCCAGCTCTTTTTCTAAAGATTCCTTGACAGGTTTAAACGTCGCCTGATTACCAATCCGAAAGTGAGAGCGTAAAGGTAAAACCTGATCCACATAGAGCATGTTTTTAAGCAGGCTATCCCCATTGCCTAAAGTGCCAATCAGATTATTACCGCTGACCGCCAGCGTCAAATCCCGAAAGACTTCACCCTCAAGCAGGGTGGGGCTTTTAATCTGGTAAAGCTCATGGCCGCCAAAACTCTGTTTAATCATTTTGATGCCAGCTTGTTTAGCGGCTTCTGAACTGAGTCTGTTGAGCAGTTCACTGACGCGGGCGCCTGAACGCAAATTGAGACTAAACAACAAATGGCCTTCACTCCCCGCTGCAGGGCGATAACCCACACTGAGATGGGTACCTAGATTGAGCAAGCCATCAAGCGCCGGATCAAACTTCAGATCGTCTGTAAAAAAGCGCTTAAGCTCATTTAGCTGCTCTTGCACCACTTGTTTATCCAGGCCAAACTCATCCAGGCTGATCAGCTGATCAACAGCGCCCAATTTAGACAGCGGATACTGCCAGCGCAGCAGATCCAGACTGCCCGTCAGCAGCACGGGGGTATCTTCGGGAATCGGCCCTAAAGTTTGCTCCAAACTGGCCCATGCTGGAGTACTTAGACTTAAACTCAGGCTTGTTGCCAATACAAGTTTAAAAATTCGACCAGATAAACGGGTAACAGAGGGTTTGAGCATGTAAGCCACCTTTCACAACCATTACAGGCAGGATAACATGGACAACCTGCTTAAGCTGTTTTGAAAGGTGGCGAGCAGCGCTAGATAGACTTAAAATGAATCCTTCAAACAACAAAAAGATAATGAACAAAGCCCGCTGAGAGAGGGCTCAGGCATCAAAAAGTTTGATGCGAAGCCAATCACCTAAAGTTAACTGGTTGTGACGAGCCCAGATTGTTAAGGCTTCTTTTTCTTCAGGGGTACATCTAAAGGTGACCTTAGCATCACGGCAGACTTTACCTGATGGCCCTTTGGGACGACCACGTTTGCTAAGGGGCACAGATTCAATTGTCGTTTCAGACTTTATTTCAGACATCGATTAAGCTCCAGACCGGGTGATATTCAATCTGTAAAAACTCTAACGAATCAAGCTTAAATATGACTGCTTCTAAACTTTGATTCACTTAAGCAAATCGATGGAAATCTTATACAAACATAAGGTTGAGGCTGTGCAGGCAGTGATAGATACCAACTAAGCAAAATTGGCCTAAACCTTTACGGAATAGACCAAGTCAAAGTTTTTTACTGACCACTTAATGAATCGAGTTAGCGTG
>CAJYHH010000395.1 GCA_913773825.1 Candidatus Sericytochromatia bacterium
TACAGCGGCTAGCGGCGGATACAGCTGCATCGTGGTAGCAGCGATCAGATTGGGTGAAGGCTGACGTTCGGCACTGCAAGAGCCGACGGTATATTGATTGTTCTGCTGCAAGGTGTAATAGACCCGGCCTAGCGCATCACTTACGTAGCTCTGGCTGCTGCCCGTGACCACTTGATAGCTGGTGCCCAGATTCGTATTGCCGTTTTCTAGGAAAGCCCCGTCCGGGGTCATGCCATAGATAAACAGGGTGTTATTGTTATAGATTGCCCGATTGGTTTCCAGGCCTGCCCACTGATAATCACCTGAACTCACGTAACAAGCCTGGCCCTGGGGACTGCCCTGAAAAACGCATTCGAAGATATCATCATAGCCCTGAAGCTGAACCCGGATACCGATTCCGCTATCCCCTGCCGGCAGGGGATAGGTGGCTTGCTGGCTGGGATTGACGACCAGCATCCGTCCCAGCAGGCTGCCGCCAGTCCAGGTGTTTTGCCCAGCACGGAAATCAAATAAAGCTCCCGCTTGGGTCATCTGTGTACTGGAGTCATATTGGCCGCTGGCCTGAATCGCCAGACTGCTATTGGGATTTAAAGGCGCAAAACTTTCATTCGGGGTGACGATCGTCTGGGCAGCGGGCACAAAGCCGCAGGCACTGGCGGTAGCCGGGCTCATGTTCTGGCGGTTAACGGAATGATCCGTATAGTCTCCGTTGAGGGGCCAATAACCGTTCAGACCATATTCCTGACCGCTGAGCCGGGTATACATGGCCTCGCGGATTTGTTGCTGGCTGCGACCGTAGTTCCAGATCCGCAATTCCATCACTTCGCCGTCGAACCAATCCGCTCCAGAGCGACTGATGTTCACTGGACCAGTATTGGTGAATGATTGTGAAAGTGTATCGCCTGCAGCACCTTGGAAATTCCCGTCAATATAAAGCTTTAACTGTCCCACATAGCGCACAATCGCCACATGGTGAAATTTACCGTCGTTGATGGGGCCGGTGCTCTCAATCTGAGGATAGTTGTTGACGCTTTGCTGGGAATTGTAGCGGGCTGCACTAATTTTTCCGGTACTTGTCAGGCGAATCGCATAAGAGTAATTGGTAGCCGAACTATTTAGCTTTTCCACTATCCAGTTCAGGTTCCCTGTGCTGGCACTGGTATAGCTGTTGACTTTGACCCAAAGCTCGACGGTGAAGTTCTGGCCGGCATTAAACTCCAGCACGCCCTTGGGATCGCTGATCGTCGTGTAAGTATGGCCGTCGACATTCACGTTCAAGGCATCCGTGACGGGTTTCAGAATTACCGGCAAATTGCCGAAGATCGTGTGGCTGCCCATAATTATCTGCTGATTTGCTGTCAGGTCCTGATAACTGCCCGCGCAGGGCCAATAGCCGACCAGTCCATACTCTTTGCCGGTTAGGCGTTGATTTAGGGTTTGCTGAATCTGGGCCTGGGTAAGCCCCTGTTTCCATATCCGCAATTCGGCAATCGCCCCGGCGAAAGTCGCGTCGTTAATGGAGCCGATTTGGACCCGGTTGCTGGAAGCCATGGAAGACGTCGTCGTATCCGGTGTCTGGCCGAGTAGCTCGCCATCGACATATAGGTACAATTGCGCTTCCCGGCGGACAAAGGCAACATGATGAAAGAGGCCGTCTCCCATGTTGTAAGCCCAGATATTGGGGGTGTGGCCTGACCTGTCAAAGCGCTCAACACGCAGCAGGGGATGACCTCCGCTATATTGGATCTTAATCTGGTAAGAGCCGCCACTGAGAGACTGTAAAATGCCGTGGTTCACCTCACTGGAGCCGCTGCTGCCGGGGCCTTTGTAGCAAATCCAGGCCTCGATGGTGAAATCCTGATTATAGGCGAAATTCAAGGCCTGGCCCTGGCTGGTGATGGTCCCGTAAGACGCTTCTGAGCCATCGAACCACAGGGCCTGACCGGCCAGATACGGTGCCAGAGTTGTGCGTGAGAGACTCTGGGCCATCAAGCTGATGCGTTCGGCCTGCGTGGATGCCGCCTGCGTGCGCACAGAAGCGACGGGCTGACGGAGACGATTGTAGACAAAGCGGTCGGCAAAGGTCGTATCCGCCGGACTTGCCTGGGCAATGGGTACCAAAGCAGCCGAATCGTAGGTGCTGAGGCTAAATCCGGCGGCTTGCACCGGTGCCAGGACAATATTGTCTACGTAGAGCGTATCGCCGTAACCCGAGGGCGTCGTCAGGCGCAGAACCAGTTCCAGACTGCCGCTAAACTGAGCCGAAACCAGATCCTGGGCCATATTCAAGGCCTGTTTGACACTTACCCACTGACCGTTGGTGGGTTCCAGAGCGAGGGTCGTTAAGGGCGTGGCCTGCGCTGGAGCAGTCTGAGCGCGGCCCGCGCAGATCGCTAAGCTCGCCGCTTGCGAGGCCATGCTGCTGGTCCGGTAACGAATGCTTAGCAGCCAGAGACCGTCTGTGACTTGTGAGGCCTCAAAGGTCTTGGTCCAGGCGTAGTTAACCGTATTGCGGCAGAGCAGGGAACGGTTGCCCGTATCGCTGTAGTCAGTTGTGGTGACTGTATTGAGATCCGCTGGCTGGTTATTATTATAAAAGCCCATACCGGCGTTTTCATAGGTTTCGAAGCCGAGATAGAGGACCGGGCTTTGGCTCAGGTCGGCGTTACTGACGCTGAAAATGGCGGCCAGCATTTGGCGGTCGTAAAGACTGGCTGTGGGCGTAGCCGTCGGATTGGTGACGGCCAATGCAATGCCCTGATCGACCAGGGTGGGCTGGGCGCCTGCCATCCAGATTTGCGCATCTTTGACAGCCCCGCTGGCAGGTGGAGAGTTCCAGGGAAATTGCATGATAGTGGTTTGGGATTGCCCGTCAGTGCGGCCTTTCCACTGGAACGGCGTACCGGTATTCCAGACGGGCTGGCCTTGGGGAGTTTGTACGTTCTCCCAGGTCTGCACCTGGCTTGAGACGATTTGCCAACCGCTTTGCCAGAGCTGACTCAGCGTGATGATCGGGTTACCATGGGAATCATTGCCCTGGTTCAGATGCAGATTGGGATGATACCAAGTATAGGTTTGTAGGGTTTGCAGAAGATTGAGGTCGATAAAGCGCGAGTAGGCACTGACGTCGTAATTAGCCACGTACCAGCTGGGAAAGTTCTGAGTATAACTGCCGGTCAGGGTCGTTTGGGAGAGATCCTGGTTCAGCTCGAAAGACAAATTGAAACTAGCGTAAGGATAGGCTGAGTTGAAGACGACAGTCTGGTTATTTACCGGCATATAGAGTTGCCATTGAGAATAGCTGTTGGGTGTGAATGAGCCATAAAAGCCCGGTAGATCGTAGAGCTGGTAGGTCAAATTCAGGGCCGCGGCGCGATTGTTGTAGGCCGTGGCAATCTGCTGCTCACGGGTGTTTTGCGCGGCAGTCAGAGACAGGCTCAGAGTCGGTAGGACGCCATAGGCTGGTGTGCTTCCGATCGGGCTCCCGGTCGAGAGGTCCGTGGGCAGCTGACTGAAGACTTTGTAATACACAATTTGCCGCTGGACTTCGTATCCGACAGTAAAATCTCCGTTGCCCTTACTCTTGAGCTGGCGGGTGCAGTAGCTTTGCCCAAGCAGGAAGTTGAGATAGTTTCCGGCATTGGTCTGGGCCTGGTTCTGACTGAATAAGGGAGAGCTGGCCTCGCTAGCAGGATCGAAGGGCAGGGTATGGCCGGTCAGGGCAGGATTGAAAAAGGGTTTGGGCGTGTAAAAATAATTTTCGCTCCAGCCAAAACGCTGTGCCGAGTCCTGATACGAGTTCCCACCGGAGGCGACCCGCACTTGGTTGTACATTATCGCGCGCATGCTGTTTTGGGTATAGGCTTCGACCGGGGAGTAGAGGAAGAAGCTGTGGTTGCTTTGGTAACCGTCGTTGATGCCCAGCTTGTCGACGACGTAATCCTCAATCGGCCCCTGAATCGCGCCGTCTTGAAGCATGTACAGATTGGCGTAGTTGAGGCCGTCAAAAAAGGACTGCTCGATTTGGAACGTGCCGGTAATTGAGGGCATGTAGGCCAGAATCGCGCCCCAATCCGTGGTTTGAGCAAAGGTTTGAGATTGTGAGGGCAAAATGGAGAGCGCAATCTGGGAGACATTGCCGGTCAGACCACTGTAGCTATGTCCGGATGACTTCTGGCCCAGAGGGTAACTTCCCATCGGCAGAGGAGAGATGTCCTGCATTTGGCCGTTTTGCAGATAGAGGATTTGATCGGTGCGCAGAATGTATTGATCAATGTTTTGATCCTCTGAACGATATGAAAAGCAGAGATAGTCATTGCCGAGATTCAAGACATTGGCCGTCAGGGCAAAGGGGGCATCCTCCTCTGATTTTCCGCCTTGCGGAATCACGTGGCTGAGTTTTTTAATCGCATTTTTCAGCGAGCCCAAATCAACCCATTGATAAACGGGATGGGTTTGAGTCCCTTCATTAGAGGTATGTCGATAGAACAATTTAGGCTGGTTTTGGTTGCTGCCGACCAGCAAGAATTGCTTGCCATCGGCCAGGGAATTCCGGCGTCCGCCATAAAGGTTCTTGATTAGCTCGTGGATAGCATAGGCCTGAGCGATCCCAGCACCTACTCTTAAGCCGATTTTGATGAATCTGGGGATTTTTTTAATGCAGCTTTTTATGGCTTCCGTCAGTGCCAAGGCTGTACCGTCGGCTACAGGAGCTAGCAGATCGAGCCCGGGAATCAGGAATAAGATAAGCTGCAGTTCAAACATAATAATTTGGATCACAGCTGACCAGTTGGTATTTGAACCCAGGGCCTGACTGACGTTCTCGATGGGTTGCCATTGCTGAGTTATGGGATCGAACTGATAAAATGTGTAAGTGTAATGAAGGATATTGTTGGTGGCAATGGTCAGATTGCCCAACAACGTGTTGGGGAGGCTGTCATTATCTATCCAGAGATTATCAAATTGAGCGAAATTGAAGCCCGGGTTATGGCCCAGGCTGTCTACATGATTTCCACCTTGAAAGCTCAGCACGAGCTTATTGCTACCATCAGGATTTTCGCCCTGGGTATAGTTGATTTTGCCGTTTGAAAAACTCCAGAGTGCATTGACTTTATTCACCTCAAAAGCACCAAACTGCCATTCTGGAGTGGATAAATTCGAGGCGTCATTATAGACGGGTTGATTGTAGACATTAACCAGATCTGGGCTCCAGCTGACCAAAATCGGTTCATAGCTCACAAATGGCGTGTGGGGCCAATTATTCAGATCATAGCGAACAAGCACATTGACAAAAATAAAGCCGCCGATATTCGCTGAATTGACGTCTACAGGATATCCATCACCATAGCCCGAGACAGGCGTAAATCCACTAAAAGTCAGAGAACGCCAGGAACTTGACACACTGGCCCAGGGATCACTTTGCATCGGATTAAATTGAAACAAAAGGTACTTCATTTCACTCTTGTTGCAACCCAGCAAAAATATATCATTGCCAATGGCTGAAATGGTCGAATGGCTGGCATGGCTTACGCTCTGCCGTTCTTTTGCATACCATGTGTTACCAATCAGACCGTAGATATAAAAGTATCCGTTGTCTTTATCAAGCAGCATCATGACTTGCTGGGTGGTTTTTAGCTCAAGATTGGTGCTAAGGGTATGCGGAACGTAGTTGCTTTTATTCCAGATCCCAGGGAGGTAGATATTCTTGTTGAAGAGATAAAAGATGCCGCCGTCATTGGCCGAACCGGAAATATTACAGCAAGCAATACCGAAAAATCCGTTGCCGGTGACAATCTTAACGCTGTCATTGTCTTTATTGTCAGAAACCGTCAAAATATAAGAACTGGAGCTGAAACCGGAAATTTGTACCTTCACCCAGCTCCCGCTTGTCCATTCATAGACATCAATGCAGATTTTTGTTTTGTCGCTTTTTTTGTTCCAGCGAATTACAACGAAATTATCGCCCCAGTATGCCTGGGGTTTTTCCCATGCAGAATCGTCTTTGTTTGTTTTGCCGTCAGGATAAGGAATCACTTCACTGTTTAACTTGTTTTTCCAGCTGTTGGACCAGGTTGGCATCGTGGTCCCTGCTGTGACAGTGTTATACAGATCAGCGGTTTTTCGGTAAGAGTAGTATGTCACCGCGCCAGAAGCACTTTGACTGCTTTTGAGATAGCCAAAAATCGGATGATAGCTGACGGCAGGATTGTTCGGATCGGCCAAGGACGTGCCGCCTGTCAGCTGTTCGGTCGTCAGTACCAGCAGGGGATGAGGATAAAAACCAGCATTGTTACCGGTATTTTTGTCGTTGATATAGTCTTGAAAAACCTGCTGATAGCCGTCGCCCTTGAGGCCCCAATAATCAAATCTCTGAGCGGGTACCAGAGGTAGCCCTTCTGGACTCAGGGTTTCTATCCCTACCAGCAGGCGCTTATTGAGCTTTTCAATGTCTGATGCCAGATTGTTGTTATTGTTCGGATAGCTCAATTGCAAATGATCATAGAGAAACTGATAGTTCAGATTCAAGACTGAAGACAGGGTTCCGTTAGCGTTGTAAACCAGAATCTGCTTGAGATATTGGGTTGGAATGCGATCCTGATAGGCATTGGTGATAGAGCCGTCCGGATTGTGCTGAATGCGTAACTCTGGATATTCCCAGCTTTCTTTTTCAGCATATTTCAGGCGCAAGCTTCCACCGTTTTTCACTGTTACGGAAGTCAGGTAGCAGGCCATAGTATAGTTTTTAACCGACTGACCGGGAAACTGAGAAGCCCCGATGGGCTCTTCGACTTTGTGGTAGCCATAGCTGACAATCTGACCATACAGATTGGTTTTCGATTTGAGATGCCAGATAATCGCATAACATTCCTGGTTGCTGGTCTTGACGGAATTACCGACCCAAATAGTGGGAGAATGTGCTCCCTGAGCATTCCAGCGGATGCCCCACTCGATCGCATTGGCGTCGATATGGTTATGAACTTGAACTCCACCATATAGGGTCGTCGTCCCATTGGTATCAACAATTGTCCAGGTTTCGCTGGCGGTGGTATAGGTGATTTTGGCCAGGCTTTGGGAAGATGTGGTAAAGGTCAGAACATAGCTTCCGTCCAGCTGCTCAGTCTGGGTCAGAGGAATCAAAGGCGAATCGTCCAAAATGAAGGTATCATTGATGGAGCCATTGCCGAGACGATAAATCGCGCTTTGCGTGAATTGCCAGCCTAAACCGGTCAAATCGGTATAGGACGTTTCGTTCCAGGTTTTGACTTTTTCTAACAAGCCTAGCGTGGAGTATTGAAGGCTCAAGCTATCGCCAAAGCCATTTGGCCCGCTGACAGAGACCAGATCCAGGTTTAAGCCGACTTTACCGGTAGAAAGATCGACATTCTGTGCAGCTGTTGACATCATGATGCTCCTCAAAAGTCAATACGAGCCTGATAAAACCAGCAGACCCTGCTGATTGACTGGTGGTTAATTTGGATGGAAGTATAAAATATTGGCCAAAAACACTCAAGTCTGCCATAAGAATATCGCTCATTTTTTCTATTTCAAGACAATTCCCAGACATTATTGCTGAGTAGCAGCAGGGCAAAAAGAGAGTCATCCAAAACAAATGATAAAGTTCTTACAGGCTTCAGGCCGCTTCTTAACCACGCCTTGTTCTGATTGTTGCATGTGTATAGCTAAACCTGAGAATCTGATGGTTATCTTTGGAATAGACATGAGTTCATGACAGTGTCAGGCTGTTTCAGATAGCCCAACAGAAGCCTGTTTTTCCACAAGCTTCCAGTAGTTCACCCCCTACTTGAGTGTTTTAAGCTATTACAGCTTCTGCGAATATTTTTTCTCCCCCTTTAAGTATTCTCGTCCTGTACGGGTGCCGTTGACCCGTCAGTACTCCCAGTGCTCATGTTTGATTGGCAGGGCATTTAGGGTTTCGCGATATGAATGCCACTTGGGCAAAAAATGATCCATCAACGCGATAAATCGTGAGTTATGGCTTTTCTCGAGCAAATGCACCAGTTCATGCACCACAATATATTCCAGGCACTCAGGCGGCTTTTTAGCTAATTCAGTATTCAGCCGAATTGTCTGGGCATCAGGGTTACAGCTCCCCCATTTGGTGCGCATATGCCGGATATAAATGCGATTGACCTTTACACCCAGGATCGGCTCCCATTTAGCCAGCAAGTCAGGTAGTTTTTGTCTGATTTGTTCACGGTACCATTCAGCTAAAAGATCCGCTCTTTTTTCAGCCGGACTGTCTGGCCGGACTTGCATCCAGAGCTTTTTATGCTTAATCAGGATCTGGGGACGAGCGGCTTTTTCAGTGACCTTTAGCAAATAGCGCTGTCCCCAGAGTGAATGACTCTCTCGCTCTAAATATTCACGGGGGGTTTCCCTTTCTTGCTCGCGGAGCTTTTTTTGCTGTTGTTTGATCCAGCCCAGTTTAGAGATGGCAAAGACCCGGATTGTATCGAGTTCCATGCGCAGCGGGGCCGCAATCCTGACTTTGCCATGGGGTGGGTAAACACTTAAATGAATATTTTTAATGTCTTTAAGCACCACTTCAGCGGTGATGGAGCCCAGTGAAAGCGTGTTAGAAGGCTGTGCTTTCATCGCTTCAATACTCAGGATGTTGCTTAAGAATCTGAAAAATCCGCTCCACTTCAGGCGGGTCTTTCACAAGCTCATACACCGCATACTGGACGGTTTTTTCTTTGACCAGATTGCCTCGCCAGCCATCTGGACGTTTTTGTTTAACGTTATAATCGATTTTTAGGGCTAAATCTTTATCTTGATTGAGATTATGATAAAGCGCCCTTTGCCCGGATGTTTGAAGCTCTTCAGGCGTTTCTTCGCCATGACCTACTTCAACTTTTAGCACCAGTTCGGCAATTTTCAGTAAATACGCTTCGTATTCAATTGCCTTGGCTTTACGAGAGGCAATCAGTTCATCCAGCAGAGCCGACATGCGCTCAAAATAGGCCGGGTCATTCAAATGTTCTTTAATAATTTTGCGCCGGACATTGTTCTCAATTGTTTCAGCCACGGCTTCTTTGTGTTTTTTGATGCCCTTAGGCAGCTTGTTGATCGCTTCTGCCAGACCGGTTTTTACAATCAAGTCTAACAGCGGCATCTCATCAAAAGGGGAGATTTTGCGCGGTTCATCTGCTGAGATATACGTGTCGATCAAGTGGCGCATATCCGCTTCATAGGCTTTTAAATCAAGGGTCTCACCGCTTGCCTGGCGGATCAGTTCGCGTAGATTAACAGCTCGATCAACTTCACTTTTAATTCGAGTAATGTCAAATTCACTGTATCCAGCGGCTTGCAGCTCATCAGCCAGATTGGCATAAGCGCGTACTAAGGCCACGGTTGCTTTATACAGGCCGGTGCGTTGCGGTTCGCGCGCTTGAAGCTCTTCAGGGATTTCCGTATTGCCGCAGAAATAGTGAATCGCTTCGAGTTCTCCCTGGGGTGGGGCAATGGGTTCACAGAGCAAAACAAACGCTTCCAGGGCGTTATCTAAGCGTTCCCGCCCTTTACTCAGGCGATCCTGCAGCAGGACTTCCGGATCTGCGCCACCTGCACTGTGGTCAAGTTCTGAGGTATAGACCGTAATCGCATTTTTGACTTTTTTAAACAGGTCTTTGTAGTCCACAATATACCCAAAGTCTTTGTCTTCGCCGTCAAGCCGGTTGGTGCGGCAAATCGCCTGAAACAAGCCATGATCCTGCATCGATTTGTCGATATAGAGAAACGTACAGCTCGGCGCATCAAAGCCCGTCAGCAGCTTGTCAACGACGATCAGCAGCTTCATCTGGGCCGGCTGTTTTTTAAATAAATCTTTGACTTTGTCTTCATAGGTTTCCGTTCGGGTCATATTGGGTTTCGGCACAATGTCTTTAAGCAATGCCGTATAGGTGTTGTAGATAAATTCTTTGTCGGTTTCCGTATTGGCGCCTGTGTCTTCGGTAGTGATGTCGCGGGTCTGAGGATTATAAGACGTCACCACCGCGCATTTGCCTTTAAACACGGTTTTCTGAAACAGCTCATAATATTTGCAGGCTTCGTAAATGCTCGATGCCACCAGAATCGCGTTGCCGCGCTCATGGGAGAGTCTGGGCTTGACGCTAAAATCAAACACAATATCACTGACCACTTGATCCATCCGTGAGCGCGAGCTAAGCACGTTTTGCATCGTGCCCCATTTTTCGCGC
>CAJYHH010000396.1 GCA_913773825.1 Candidatus Sericytochromatia bacterium
GGATGTTCACGTAGCGCTTTCAGCGTGCTGGCTGCTGAGACTTCAGGGTTTGGGGGTAATAAGACTTTTAGATTGGGCCCCGCATCAATCGTAAACCAGCACGCGTGACCTTCCGCGCGTAGACGGCGCACATAGTGGATTAAAGCCAGGGTCTCTGGTTGCCAGTAAATCACGGCGGGTTGAGCCGCCATCGCAGAAGCATGCATTTTTAAGGCATTGTGTTCCATAATGGTGCCAACAGCTTCGAGATCTTGAGCGTTTAGAGCGATTTTAATTTGCTCGAGATCGTGATTGACGCTGGCCAACCAGCCAGGATATAAGGGTGAGCTCTTAACCGTTGCTGCCATTCCGTCACCAGAGCCGGTTTCTTTGGGCTGGGGATGCAGGATTAAAACGGCCATTGACAAAGGCCAGTTAATATTTAAGGGCTCTGCAATCGAGTCTTCGCCATCTGCTTGGATTCCAGGCAGCCATTCTGCAAAACCACTAAAGATTGACCGACAGGCTGAGCCTGAGCCTAAGCGCGCCAAAACAGACAATTCACTATCGCTAAGTTCAAGACCAGCACCAGCGCTGGCCGCAAGCGCTAAAGCCGCAAAAGCTGAAGCAGAGCTCGCAAGGCCAGCCCCGGTTGGAAAATGATTGGTACTGTTGATGCGGGCGTATTGATTTAGGCCAAAGCGATCGCGAACAATCTGCATAAAGCGCTGAACGCGAGTCAGCATTTTGCCGCTAATGATTTCTCCATTTAAGGTGAGTTCGTCAGCTGTCAGTTCGGGTAAATAACTGAGCTGGGTGTCAGTATAGAGTTGATCGAGGGTTAGAGACAGGCTGCCATTGGTCGGCAGTCTCAGGCTTTCATTTCGCTTACCCCAATATTTAATCAGGGCGATATTGCTATGGGCGCGCACGTTAATCATGCAAGCAGTATAACAGGGCCAATTGTTTTCAGTGCTGAGCTCCAGCGCGCAGATTCAGCTTGTTTTGTTTGCCAAAGTAAACTGTTTGGCTAATTTTTTGTGCTGTCTAAACGTTGTTCTTTTGCGCTGTAATGGGCGTCTTAAACTGCAAAGACCCTAAGAGTTTTTCATTCACTCTAACCCTTTCTCGCCTTTTGCTCCCCTTTGCGCTGTCAGGATCTCTCTGCTAGAATGTACTGTGTCACGGCGCAGTGCGGGTTTTAAGCCCCAACATGCATCGGAGGCCAGTTGACCAGATGCCCTTGAGGTGTAGGTGGTTCGGCTTGCGGACACAAAAGAGTCTGTTGTGGTTGTGACTGCAGTAGGCTTTGCGACGAGACGCATGAAAGAAAGGTAAAAGTCGGCGACTCATGTCGTCGTTCTGGTGTGAATCAGTTATGGCAGCAAGAATATTGGTAGTTGACGATGCGGCTTTTATGCGGATGATGATTCGCGATATTCTGGTCAAGAACGGCTATGAAGTTGCCGGAGAAGCCGCTAACGGCAATGAAGCAGTTCTGAAGTATCAGGAGCTTCGCCCTGATGTCACTACGATGGACATCACCATGCCTGAAATGGACGGTATTACTGCCGTACGTGAAATTCGCAAGATCGATCCCAATGCACGGATCATCATGTGTAGCGCCATGGGCCAGCAGGCTATGGTTCTCGATGCGATTCAGGCTGGCGCCCGCGACTTTATCGTAAAGCCTTTCCAGGAAGATCGCGTCATTGACGCGATTAAAAAGGTCCTGCGGTAAAGACGTCGAACCTTGACCCCGGCTGAACAACTCGCCAGCGGCACACTTTCTCCCGCCCTGGTGCTTGATGTCTTTCTCAAGCTGGGTATTGTGCTGATTTTAATTTATGTCTCTTTGCGCCTGCTGCGCCGTTACGCGCAGCAGGCGCCTGTCGCGCAAGCCCCCAACTGGCTCAGCCAGATGCTCGGCGGCTTGTCTCAGTCAACTCCCGATCAACCTCTGCGTACCCTGCAGATTCACCCGCTTAACCGCCAGGTTAGCCTCTATCTGATCGAAGTGGATTCCCGTCGCTTGCTGCTGTCTGTCAGTCAAAGTGATGTAAAGCTTTTAAAAGAATTTTCAGCTCCAGATTTCACTTCAGACTTGTCTTCGGACCTAAGTTCGAATCCAACTTCGAACCCAACTTCGAACCCAACATCAAATCTAACAACTTCTATCCCTGACCAAGCGCCCGAAACAGGCCGCTCTGAAAGTGAGATGTCATCATGACAACAAGTAAGCCTCTTAAAATCTGTTTGCTCGGTACAGGACTGATGGGTGCGCCGATGGCTTTGCGCCTGCATGAACAAGGGCATCAGCTCACGGTCTGGAACCGTAGTCCCGAAAAGCTTATGCCCTTAGTTGAAGCTGGATTAAAAGCTGCAGACACGCCTGCTGAAGCCTTATTAGAAGCTGATTTAGTGATGCTGATGTTGGCTGATGCACCTGCGATTGAATCAGTCCTGGATCAGATTCCGGAATCCGCTTGGCAAAACAAACAAGTTCTGCAGATGTCGACAATTGCGCCTGATCAAAGCCGTCAGATTTGTGGTCGCCTGCGTCATGCTGGCGCTCAGTCTTTGGAGTGCCCTGTACTGGGCAGTACACCTCA
>CAJYHH010000397.1 GCA_913773825.1 Candidatus Sericytochromatia bacterium
GCCTCAGAGGCGGAATGCGGCAAGCTCATCATCATCCTGCAGAACGGGAACTGGCTGTGAATTAACTGTTGCAGGCTCATCTTCGCTTGTTTCCAGCGCGAATGATGCTTCGAGGTCAGGCGCAATCTCGACATGTTCGATCAGCTGGGTCCACTGCATATCAGGCTGTTGTTCAAGTACGGCCAGCAGATCGACAAAGGCTTTAATGACATTGCGAGGCGTCTGAAAATAAGCTGCGCCGATACGCTGATTACAATGAGCCATAAAGGCTTGAATCGCCTGATCGGGTACCAGGTAAGTATCAGGATCGCCAAGGGCGAAGACATGACGCAGATTGCGCAGCAGCACATACAAATCTTCGGGCGTGAGCTGGGCTAATCTGAGTGTGGGGCCGCTGGTATCAAGAATACCTGCACTTTTGGCAAAGCTGTTTTCGGCCAGACGAGACTGTAAAGCCTGATAGCTATAAAGGCCGCGGCGTGTGTCCATCAGCAGCTCGGGCGTGCCGCAGAGGACAAAGCCGATGCCACTTGCGATACCTTGCAGGCAGTCGTTCAAGATGCGCAGAATCTGTTCGTAATTTGCCGTGCGGGCCTGGGTATTGCTGAGTTTGTAAAGATTGACCAGCTCATCGATGCCCACCAACAAGCCTTTGTAGCCCGCCAGCTGAATAAAGCGGGCCATCAGCTTGAGCATATCGTAGACATTGGCATCTTCAACAATGCTGCGTACGCCTAAGGCATTGCGGGCATCTGTTTTGGTGCTGAACTCTCCGCGCAGCCAGCGCACCGCATCGATTTTGAGCTGTTCGTTGCCACTGTCATGGCCTTTCCAGTAGGCTGCGATCACCTGCGCAAAGTCATAGCCACCCACCATCTCCTGAAGCTGAGCAAGCTTGAGATGAATGACTTGTTCGACGCTCTGGTTGCTCTCGGCAGCTTCGAGACTGGCTGCGCCGACAAAACGCTCGACAACGCCAGGTAAAGCACCCCCGTCAGGCTTGGTCCGGGTCGAAAGATTGCGCATCATCTCGGCGTAAAGGTTACGGGCCTGGCCACCCGTGGCGTGCAGACGCCGATCGGGTGTCATATCTGCATGAGCCGTGACCAGGGATTTTTCCAGCGCAATTGAACGCACCAGATGCATAAAAAAGGTTTTACCTGAGCCATACTCACCAATTACAAAACGAATCGCGGAGCCTCCGTCAGCAATTCTGTCGAGATCCTGAATCAAGGCCTGAATTTCGGCTGAACGCCCGACCTGAATATGCTGTAGCCCTAAGCGGGGAACAACCCCTGCGCGTAGGGATTGCAGAACAGTGTCTCTTTCTTTGGGTTTGATACGTTTAGCGGGTAAACTCATCGGGCAAACTCCTTGACCAAATCGGGATTCAGGGTAATGTGTTCGTCTTCATCTTCAAGCAGGGCGTCGTCATAGAGCTGGTAACAGACATCGTTGATGTTTTCCAATGCGCCTTCAGGCATTAAGCCATGCGGCTGGCAGAGCCGTTCAAACATCCCCCGCTCCCAGCGCTCATGGGCTACCAGTTCACGCACTAAAGCAGAATGGCGAGCGTCAAATCCTTCGAGCAGATCAGACGGGGCCGGGCTGACAACAGGCTCTTGTTTTGCTGGCTCGGCAGCGGGTGGATCAGTTTGCTCTTCAAAGATGGCATGCAGAATGTTTTGAACTTCTTGGGTCTGCTGCAGCTTGCGCTCAATCAGATCGAGGTCGAGCGTAAAGCCAGGATCAGGCTCTGCTGCACGGGGCTGGGGAATCTTATGGCCTGGGCTTGACTGGCTGGGTTGAACCAGCACAGGGCCTGTTTCACTCGTCTGATGAGCGTGTATGTCAGAAAAAACTTTTTCAGGATCGAGTTCCAGTAGCGTGTAAATTTTCTTGAGAATCTTGATTTCTGATGGGTCAATCCGGCCGTCGGCATTGGCGATCAGAATCAGGAATCGCGCCAATTCCTGTCGTTGGCTGAGGTCAAACGCTTCCAGGCGTTTTTTGAAGCCCGTTGTGCTGTGGCTGCTCTGGGTTTCGAGCCAGCGGCTGCAGGCCAGGAGTCTGAGCTTTTCGGCTGGAGTAAGCCCAAGTAGGGTTTCCATATGCTGCTGAAAATGGGCCCGCTCTTCCTGGGCGATATGGCCATCACTGGCGGAAACCATCACGGCGAGTTGCAGCATGCTCAAAGCCGCAGTGTAAGCCGGACTGGGTTCAGTTGGAGACTGGTCTGGCAACGTGAACAAAACAATCTGCTCGTCTGCCTGGGGTTTATTGCTGCTAAAGCGAATGTCCGGCTCGATCCCAAAGCCGAGCTTTTCAAACAACTGAGTAAAAGCCAAGGCTTCTGCTTTGTCGGGTTTATCTGCCAAAGAGAAGGGCAGGCTGGCTGTTAAGTCCGAAAAAGTGAGTTTAATCATCTGTTCTGCCGCAAGCCGCTGTTGATAGTTGCTCTGGAGTTGAATCAGCTCGGCTTCTGTCAGGAGCGCTTCTTTGGGCAAAAGGGCTTTGGCTTTAAGGGTGTTTGCAGCATCAGGATTGCGACCGAGATAACGGCTATAAGCCTCAAAGTCCTGCACACAGCTTGTCAGCAGTTCCAGTAAACCCTTAACTGGTTGACCCGATAAAACGGTTAGATCCGGGAGGGCCTGGTTGAGCAGACTCAAGGGGCGATCAAGCGACAAGCTGGCTGGCATGTACTCCATTTTGATCGGAGTTTTGTTGGCTTTGACTTTTAGGCCCTCACCATAATGTGAAGCATAACGGGCAATAAAAAGTGCGCGCACACCTGCCTGACAGCGTTCAAAAGGTGTTCCCCAACGGCGCATCCGCGAAGCCCATTCATAAGCCAAATCAGACGGGATGGCTTGTTGCTGACTGGCGCAACGGGCCAAAGCCAGTTTAAGACCCAGTGGATAACTCTCAGGATATCTTTCGCCAAAATCAGTTTCAGAGAGCGGCAAATTGTAAAAGACACGAGCCGCGTTTAAAAACGAGTAGGCGTACCCCGAAAAAGAATGATTATGACCATATAATCGCAGCAAGCGCTCAACTTCCTGAAGAATATCAGGAACTTCAGCCCGGGCTTCTGGAGACTTTTGGGCATCATAAAAAACTCTGCGCTCAAGCCCGTAAAAGAACAGAAAGACATAGCCAATATAGGCATCAGAGCTGACGCGACCTTGAGCCAGCCATTCAAGATAGGCTGCGCGGGCTTCGGGGCTGATTGTCGCGTAGGCAGGCCAATAAGACATGCCCTGGCCATGATGATCAGGACGGCGAAAATTGACGGAAAGTGAAGGATTAATCAGAGCTGGATCCGCTGTCTCGGTTCCATAATGATGTCTATTGGAAGCGGGTTTTAGGTTTTTGCCAACGTAAATCATGCCTCCAGCTATAGATTTACCTGCAATCTCAACAATTTTACCAGCCGGAATCCAGCCCTTGTCCGGTTCAGCTTGCTTTGCTTTTTTGGCGGATTGTTCATGGGAAACGGGTTTGCTGCTAAGAATAGTTTTTTTGAGCTTAAAATCATCCAGCTCGACTGAGATCTCGATCTTAGGAGCTTGATGGTTTATTGAAGAAGTCTTTTCAGGAGATGTAAAGGCGGGACTTGAAGGTGCACTTTTGATAAAGCCCGTTTCAGATTTATGCCCAGCCTCGGCATTTGAAGCTTGTTCTAAGGCTCCTGAAATAGCTTCACCAATACGTTTAAGAAAGCGCAACAAGCCCATATGCACCCACTTTTGTTGCCGAAAAGCAACAAGAAAATAATGGAAGCATTGTAACATAACATTCTTGTTCAAACCTGAACCAAAAAAATCATCCTTTGGTTCAGGTTTGCATTAAAAGCTATTTTATAAAGTGGGTTTGGCTCGTTCATATTGAATGGGCCAGTTGATTTCATCATTTAAAGCTGCCGCAGCCTGAAGCGGGAAATACGGATTGCGCAAAAACTCACGCGCCAGCAAAATCAGATCAGCTTTACCCTCTGCCAGAATACTTTCAGCTTCTTCAGCGGTGGTAATCAGGCCGACGGCACCTGTTGGGATGCCTGCCTGCTGGCGAATCTGTTCGGCAAACGGGACTTGATAAAGCGGCTCAACCGGAATCTGCTGCTGAGGTGCCAGCCCGCCAGAGGAACAATCAATCAGATCCACACCTTCGGCTTTGAGCCAGCCTGAGAGAATCACTGATTCTTCAAGCGTCCAGCCGCCTTCAACCCAGTCACTGGCAGAGATTCTGACAAATATGGGTTTGTCTTGTGGCCAAATCTGGCGCAGGCTGCGGGTGATCTCTAACAAGAGCCGGGCGCGGTTCGCTAATTCTCCACCATAGTTGTCCTGGCGCTGATTGCTTAGGGGTGACAAAAATGAATGTAATAAATAGCCATGGGCGGCATGAATCTCAAGCACGTCAAAACCAGCTATCAGCGCGCGTTTGGCAGCGTTTTCAAAATCTGTTTTGACTTTTTCGATGCCCTGCAGATCCAGCTCAAGTGGGGCTGTGTCATGGCGACTGTAAGCTAAAGCGCTGGGGGCGACGGGCTCCCAGCCAC
>CAJYHH010000398.1 GCA_913773825.1 Candidatus Sericytochromatia bacterium
TAGAGTATGAGCATTACAGCAACTGTTATAACTCGTAATCATCAAGAGACCTTAGAAGCTTGTCTGGAAAGCCTGAGAGATGCTGTTGATGAAATTGTCGTGGTAGATACAGGCTCTGAAGATGAGACTGTTTTAATTGCGAAGTCACAGTCTGTAAAAGTGCTTCACCACAGCTGGGGAGATGATTTTGCAGCTGCGCGCAATATGGCTTTGGATCAGGCTCGTTGCACCTGGATTTTAAATCTTCAGCCGGATGAATGTCTTTCAGCTGAAAGCCGTCAGACCTTGCCCCAGCGTCTGCTGCAGGTCTCTGATACACAACCGGTGCTGTTGAATGCCAAAGTTTTTGAGCCTGAGCGCCAACCGATTTATGCCGGACGTTTGTTTCCCAATCATCCAGATATACGCTATAAAGGTCGGGCCCATGAGTGGCCAGCCTGGCAGGGCAAATGGATGGATGGAATAGAGTGCCCTGAACTGGTTTTACATAAATTGCGCTCACGACCTGAAATGGAATCAACTCGTTTGCGCTTAGACTCTCAATTATTGCGTCGGGTCCTGGCCGAATGCGAGGACGCGGGTGAGCGCATGGTCTATTACAAACATCTGGGTCATGATGCTTTGGCTTTAGGTCAGTTTGAAGTGGCGCTTGAGGCTTTTAAACAAGGCTTGATTGCCTGGGAATTTTCAGGGGCTTCAGCTGGCGCTCTACTTCAGCATTTGTTGTTGAATCTGGTCAAACTGGCTTTAACACTCAATCGGGATCGCCGTGAAATTCGGGGCTACAGCGAGCTATTGGTTAAACATTTTCCTGATCAGGCTGAAGGCTGGTTATTACATGGCCAAAACCTGTTTTGGCTTGGGCAGAATCTTCAGGCAGAGCCAGCCTTTGCTCGTTGTTTAGAACTGAGCGTTAAACAAGAGCGTTTAGCTTGGCAAGCTCGTCAGGGACTGGCTCGACTGGCTGTGATTCAGGGCCGTCCCGAAACCGGGATTGCGCTTTTACGGGTGTTATACCAACAGAATCCACGACCTGAACTCGCGTGGCATTTGTGTCGGGCTTATACGCTGATCCATGCTTTGCCATCTGCTCGACACTGGTACCAGCTGGCAGCTAATGAACCTGCACCAAATGGCGTACATAGCCTGAGCGCAGATCTGGCTGATATTCCAGTTTGGAGCCCCGCTGAACAGAAGCAGTTGCTGGAGCTGAGCGGGCGTTAATCAGCTGAAGGACTGAACTGTAAAAATTGATACAGGTCTTGCATCATCTCGTCGAGTTGGCGGCTTGAGTCAGCTAAGACTTTGAGGCTCTGACT
Organism: Candidatus Sericytochromatia bacterium; assembly: GCA_913773825.1. Taxonomy (GTDB): domain Bacteria; phylum Cyanobacteriota; class Sericytochromatia; order UBA7694; family UBA7694; genus CAJYHH01. The sequence goes on from CAJYHH010000398.1 coordinate 1,320, forward strand.
GTGAGCAGGCTCGCTTTTGGTTTGTTGTAACACATCCACGCAGCTCCTGATTTTTGAAACAGGTGAGCGCAGATTTTGGGAAAGGCTTAAAGCAAACTGCTCAAGCAGCTGGTTGCGCTGCAGGATCGCTGCAAACTGTTGATTAAGCTGATTATCAACTTGTTTGCGCTCGGTAATATCCTGAACCGTGCCAAGTAATTTAATTGCTTGACCATGCTGATCCCTGATCACGTCTGCGCGTTCATGGACATCGCGCAGACTGCCGTCAGAGAGCCTTAGACGATGTTCGATGCTATAAACTTCACCCCTTTGAAGGGTAGCTTCAAGGGCTGCTTGTAAGCGCAGCTGATCTTCTGGGGGCACCAGACTAAAAAATAAATCCACATCCGCTTTAACGCTTTGAGGTTCAAAGCCAAAGATCCGGTAACATTCATCTGACCAGCTCTGTTGATTGGCGTTGAGTACTGGATTAATCAGGCTGATTTCCCAGCTGCCGACTTTGGCAATTTTTTGCGAGGCGCGAAGATGGGCTTCACTTTCGCGAATATGCTGCTCAACCCGGCGCTGCTCAGTAATATCCTGAATGGTGCCGATCATCTTTAAACGGTTTCCGGTGTGAATATCATGCATCAGTTCACCTCGCTCGGCGACTAAGCGCTCACTGCCGTCTTTGCGCTGGATGCGATGTTCAATGTGATAAATCCCTGAGACTTCAATCGCTTCAGAGACGGCTTCTGTAATCGCCTGGTGATCATCAGGGTGAACATGTTGATAAAACAGTTCATTTGTAACCAGCACTTCTCCGGGTTCGTAGCCAAAAATGCGAAAACACTCCTCTGACCATTGCAGAGCGTTACTTGTGATATTAACGCTCTGACTTAAATCAAGCTCCCAGCTGCCGATATGGGCAATTTGCTGAGAGGCGATCAGATGTGCTTCGTTTTCGCGCAAGCGTTGCTCAACTTGTTTTTGCTGTGTAATATCGGTCGCGGCATAACAGATGCCCAGAATATTGGCCAATTGAGGGTTTGCAACCCGATTGGGAATTGAAACCGGGTCAAGGCGCACGTAATACCATCGATTGCTGCCATCAGGCTGGGCATAGCAGGTTTCATAGCTAATCGCTTCACCGGCCAATACCCGTTCTGCCAAGGCTAATAAAGCTTGATAACGTTCTGCAGAAACCATTTCACTCAGCAGCGTGCCTTCACTGATCTGTGCATTGAGCTCGGACTGAATCCACTGTTCAGCCTGCCGATTATATGTAATGGTTCGCAATCGGCGATCAAGCAATAAATAAGAGGTCTGGCCCGACTCTAAAATGGTCCTTAAATTGGCCTCTGATTTGCGCAATGAAGCTTCGCTGCGTTTAAGCTCAGTAATGTCCAGCGAAACTGTTAAAGCCGCTGGGTGACCTGTATCAGAGGAAACATAAGGGATTTTATAGGTGCGAAGAATCTGATCGCGTGAGGGGTTTAAAAGAACCCGTTCTTCTGGCAGGAGTTTAATTGTACCGGTGTTGACGACTTCCCGGTCTGCATTAAGTGACTCAGCGCTAAAGGGATAAAGGGGGCTGAGTTCTTCATGACTGCGGCCTTCGACTTCATGGGGCTGACGCCGGAAGGCTCTGGCGGTTAGGGCGTTAGCCAATAAATACTGACCTGCCGCGTCACGGGCGTAGATATAGGCGGGGATTAAATCGATCACCTGACGTAGCCGGGCTTCGCTTAAAGAAAGGGCCTCTTCAGTTTGTTTACGCTCGCTGATATCGCGGAAGTTGAGAATAATGCCGCCAATTTCGGGAATTTGCTGGAGATTCAGGCTATTGCCTTCAAGCCAGATCCAGTTTCCGTCAGCATGACGCTGACGCCATTGGCCCTCGCTGGATGCGCCTGGACGGGCCGCTGTCTGAGCGTGGCGCCGAGTAAACGCTTCAACCTGATCGGGGTGAAGATAATCCGTAATCAGCTGACCCTGAAGCTCTTCCGGTGTATAACCTAACAGGCGCTTAATTGAGGGGCTTATATATTCAAAACGGCCTTTGGCATTTAAAATTGCAATTCCGTCATAGCCGTTTTCGATCAGTGAGCGAAAGCGCAGATCCTGAGCGCGAAGATTGTGCTGAGCCTGAACCTTAGAGGTAATATCCAGCAAACTTAACGAAATGGCTTTAAGTCCTGTGTCTCTATCGTGAGCTAAGGTGTAATGAAACGCCAGCCAGCAATCATGACCAGCTAAGTCTGTCATTAAAAACTCACCGTGAAGCTTTTCTCCGCGCTGGACCTGGGCAAAACGGGATTCAAATCGAGGTTGAAGCTCAGGGCGTAAACTATCCACAAAAGGCTGATTAATTTTAAGCCGGTTGCCGCAGATACGCCTGACAAGTCGCTCAGCTTCGTCATTAAATAACATCAGGCGGCCCTGAGGGTCCAGTAATAAAAACGATTGCAGCGTGTTATTGACCAGGGCCCGCATATGAGTATCTGCTTCGCGAAGCTGGCGACGATTGACTTCGAGTAATTGATTACTGGACTGGAGTTCAGCATACGCAACCTGAACTTCTTCGTAGGTCGACTGAAGTTCTTCGTTGCTGGTTTCGAGCTCTTCGTTACTGGACTGCAGCTCTTCGTTGGTTGACTGGAGCTCTTCGTTAAGAGATTGCAGTTCTTCATTGCTGGTTTCAAGTTCCTCAATGTAGTTCTGCATCTGGGTTTTGAGCGCAGTCAGCTCTTGTTCTAGAGCACGATTTGAATCAGAGCGATGGCTGACCGCTAAAGGCTGGCCTAAATGTAAAGGCTCAACAGCTTCAAAGATTACTAAAAATAAATCCTGGCCCTTTTGGGTAAACAACAAGGGTTTAACGTTAAATCTAACCTGATGCTGGTGTCCAAAAAATTCAAAGCGACAGATTTCACTGCGAACAGGGCTATTTTCTCGCATGGTGCGCGTAATCGTCGACATCAGCTCTAGCTGAAGTTCAGGGTGAATCAGACGCAGAATGCTGGGCTTAATCTGGCCTTCACCCAGACCCAGATAGAGCCTGACATCCCCACTAATTTCCTGAACATCAAGTGATTCATTGATGACCGCATAAGGGTGTTCAAAAGAAGCAAATAAAGTCTCTTTGACCAGTTCGCTAAGTGTCGAAGCACTTTTGCGATTCAGCATATTTAATTCCATACTGGTCTGACGGTGGGGTCTAAAAGCTGAAAAATGAATGCTGCGCAGATTGCTACCGCGTTTGCGGCGGAAAAGTTTGCTCTCTGAATCAAGAGGCTCAAACAGATCACTAAACTCATTTACGCTTTCAGATTTGCCTAAAAAAAGCGTGCCACCAGGATTTAAGGCGTAATGAAAAATAGGCATCAGCTGTTTTTGCAGATGGGCGTTAAAATAAATCAACAAATTGCGACAGCTAATCAGGTCGAGTTTTAAAAACGGGGGATTGGCCGTGACGTCATGTTTAGTAAATAAAATTCGCGCGCGAATGGGTTTAATGACTTCGTAAGTGTCCCCATGCTGGGTAAAGTAGTTTTGAATCTGTTCAGGGCTTAAGCCTTCCAGGGCATTGTGCGTGAATAAGCCTTTACGGGCGTGGGTGATGGCTTGTTCATCCAGATCTGTCGCAAAAATCTGAATATCGCTTTTTAACCAGTTGTCGCGCAGCTGATCATAGAGTAAAAAAGCAATCGAGTAAGCTTCTTCACCGCTGGCACAGCCTGGAATCCAGATACGTAAAGGCTCAGATGTTTGTTTCTGTGCCAGCTGCTCACGCAGATGTTGACCCAGACTTTCAAATGCTTCTGGATCTCTAAAAAAGCTGGTCACTCCAATCATGATGGTTTTGAATAATAGACCAAGCTCAGCTGGCTGATTATCCAGATACTGGAGATAAGCTTCCGCATCGGGAAGACTCAGTAAGGTCAGGCGTTTTTCAAGCCGCCGACATAGGGTTGAGGGTTTATAGTTAAGAAAATCAGTACCCGTATGTTCTGATAAACGCTGAAAAATCGTCTGGACATTGGGATCCCGATAACTGCTGAGATCAGCTGATTGTTCACTAAGTGCCTCAGTGTCTGGAACCACCTGTTTTTTAGCCTTAGGCTGTAACAGGAGCGCGTTAAGTGTTTTGCCTATATCTGCAGGTGTCAGAACGTGATCGACACAGCCTAATGCAATGGCGGCTTTTGGCAAATTCGGAAGCCGTGAAGTTTCAGGAGACTGAACCAGCGTATAGCCACCCGCTTGATGAATCGCTGCTAGGCCAGCTGCCCCATCGCGATCACTTCCAGCTAAAATCACGCCGACTGCGGACTCTTGAAACGCATGTGCGAGTGTATAAAAAAAGTCATCCAGAGCGGTTTGGAGATGGAGGGGAGCAAGCGTCTGAATGCATTGAACATGCGTTTGCAAAAATCGGACCTTGCGATCAGCAGGCAGTAAGTAAATTGTGTTGGTTTGGAGTTGCTGGTGATCTTGGACGAGTTGAACGGGATGATTGAGCGTGGTTTGAAGCTGTTGCAGCATGGAACTTTGTGGCAGGCTGCTGACAGGCTGAAAAATGAGAATAGCAGAATCAGCTAAGGTTTTCTGGATCTGTTCCAGCATAAGCTGAAGCGCTTCAATATCCTCGGTAGAGGCGCTGATGCC
>CAJYHH010000399.1 GCA_913773825.1 Candidatus Sericytochromatia bacterium
GATCGCAGATTTACATCTGGATGTATTGATTTATCTGGATATCGGTCTTGAGCCCTTTACTTATTTTTTGGCGTTTACTCGTTTGGCGCCTCTTCAGTGTGTATTGGCTGGTCATCCCGTTACAACAGGTATTCCTACTCTGGATGTTTTTGTTTCTAATCTCTGTAATGAACTGCCACCAGAACAAGCCCAAGCTTTTTACACAGAGCGTCTGGTTGCGCTAGACAGTTTGCCAGTCTGGTATCGTAAGCCGCGTTTGCCAGAAATTTTTAAGACTCGCGAAGAATTGGGGCTGAGTTCGGATAAGCGGATTTATCTTTGCCCCATGACGCTTTTTAAAGTTCACCCAGATATGGATCAAGCTTTAGCGACTATTCTTGCCGAAGATCCAGATGCTGAAATTTTGTTTTTCCGCTTTAAACAGACACTCCTGCATGAGCAACTTCAGCAGCGTTTTTCGCTTACGATTCCAGACCACGAACGAATTCGATTTTTGCCCTGGGCAGACTCAGCAACTTTTTTTAGCTTAATGGCCACTGCTGACGTGCTTTTAGATACGTTTCATTTTGGCGGTGGGAATACTTATTTTCTGTGTTTTGCTGTTGGCACACCAATGGTTACTTGGCCTTCTGACTACTGGCGGGGTCGCAGCGGGGCTGGATTATATGAAAAAATGCAGATACATGAGCCGATTGCCCAAACTCAGTCCGATTATCCTCATCTGGCAGTGAAGTTTGCTAAAAATAGTGAGCTTAGAGCTCAAGTTAAAAATCGGACACTGGCACAACAAGATTATTTATTTGAAAACGATGAAGGCCCCGAGGCTTTTCTTGAGTGGCTCAAAGCTCAAAAAAATTAAAGCTCCTAAAATTTAGAACTGAACTAAGTAGATAGAGGTGAGAACAATGCAGGATTTACAAGCCCCTGAATGGGATATTGACAGTGAATACCCAGGGCTCGATAGTCTGGCTCTCCAGGAAGATCGTGAGCGTGTAAAAGGCTGGATTGATGAAATTATGGCGCTTCAGCCTGCTTTGCAGGGGCCAGAAGCTTTGGCTACAGCGCAGCAGATGGCTGTACTGCAAAAACAAGCGTCTCTGTTTTTGCAAAATCTGACTTCTTATGCCTATCTCAAACGCAGCACTAATCTCAAAAATCATGAAGCTCGTGAGATGTTTGACAATCTGCGTAAGCTGGCAACTAGACTCGAACAAGCGCTTCAGCCGCTTGAACAGTTTGTTCTGCGCGCTGATCAAAGCCTTTTTCAGCAGTTTCTTGATCATCCCGAACTCAGCGACAGTCATTTTTATTATCAGCAGCAACGCCATAATACATCTCGCTTGCTGCCTCTTGAACAGGAAAATCTGATTTCTGGTTTGCAGATGGAGGGCTTTCAGGCCTGGAGTACGCTTTACACAAATCTGTCAGGTTCGATTGAGTATCAACTGACAGGTGAAGACGGTACTGTTGAAACCGTTGGGGTTGCGCGTTTATTGTCTTTATTGGGCGATTCATCAGATGAGATGCGCAAACGTGCTTGGGAAGGTTTAAACGAAGTCTTTACAACTCATCAGGAATCTTGTGCGGCTATTCTAAACGCGATGGCAGGCTGGCGTCTTGAGATGAGCGAGCGTCGCTCACATACTGAGCCTACTCATTTTTTAGATGGGCCCCTTCATTCAAATCGTATGCAGCAGGGTACGCTTGCTGCCATGTTTGATGTAGTTAAAAGCCGTCGTGAACTGGGTCAAAAAGCTGGCCGTCAGATGGCGCGTGTACTAGGCAAAGACAAGCTTGATCCCTGGGATGGCCAGGCTCCTGCACCTGAAGAAGTCAGCAAGCCTCTGAGTTATCCAGATGCAATGGATCTAATTGTCGCTGCCTTTAATGAAGTTGATCCAAGTATGGGTGAATTTGCGCGGATGATGCAGGACAAGCGCTGGATTGATGCTGCTGCTCTGCCTTATAAAGCGCCAGGGGCATTTTGCTCTGGGCTCATTAAATCTCGCCAGCCGCGTGTCTTAATGACTTATCTGGGGAGTCAGGCCAATCTGATTACGCTGGCTCATGAATTAGGTCATGCTTTTCATTCCTGGGTGATGCGCGATATGCCTGTGCGTCAGACTCGTTACCCGATGAGTCTGGCTGAAACGGCTAGTACGTTTGCTGAGACCGTTGTGCGCAATTATCTGCTGCGTCAAGCTGGTACTCCTGAAGAAAAATTGCCGATTCTTTGGCAGGAAGTCAGCTCAATTCCTCGCTTTACGATCAACATTCCAGTTCGTTATGAGTTTGAGAAGCGTTTTTATGAGGGACGTGGCAATTACTATTTTACCCCCGAAGACTTTCGCAGTCTGATGCGTGAAACCTGGAACGAATGGCATGGTGATAGCATGTCTGCTGCAGATGAAATGTTCTGGGCCAGCAAGTTACATTTCTATATTTCTGAGCCAAGCTTCTATAACTTCCCTTATACCTTTGGTTATTTATTTTCTCAGGGAATTTACGCTGAGCGTGATAAACGGGGGGATAGTTTCTTTAGCTTTTATACAGAGCTGTTGCGTGACACAGGCCGTATGACAGTTGAAGATTTGATTCAGAAACATTTTGGTGTCTCTGCTTCAGAACCAGAATTCTGGCAAGGTTGTTTTGGGTTACTGGACGGCTATCTCAAGGAATTTGAAGCTGTGATCTAAAAATGTGAGAGGCATTGCATGGTTAAGATAGAATCAATTGCAGGTTCCAGTCTGCATTTAATTCTATTTGTTGATCATCCGCCTCGACGTAGAGCTTTGTTTTGGGATGCTCTCCGCACACTTGCGGAGAGCGCACAGCTTGCTTTGACAGTTGTTTACAACGGGCAACCTTATGATTTTGATCTTCAGTTTTCTCGATTAAATCTGAAGCATTTTAACTCCTGGAGTTTGCCTTTACGTCTGGAGCCAGAGCAGATTCTTGCCAGTCTGCTGGAACGAGACTTGCCTGCTGCATCGGCTCGTCTCTGGCTTCAGTCTGAAAGCATTTGGGCTGCAGAACGCTTGGCAGACTGGCTTTTAAAATTGCCTGATTATCAGCTGTTGATGCCAAGTGCTCTTCCGATTGGCTCTGCGCGAGATCGCCGTTTATTTCAGGCTCTGGCGCCAGTTTTAGATCAATCAACTATGAATAACATTAAACTGCCGTCTGCAAGTCTGATCAGGTTACCGAGCTGCCTGTTTTGGGCTTCAACTGTAGATCAGCGGCTT
>CAJYHH010000400.1 GCA_913773825.1 Candidatus Sericytochromatia bacterium
GTCAACTTTACCGATCTTAAGATGGTGGATAATCGTTTTGAAGTCGGCTTTAAGTATGATAGCCAGGATCTGGATGTCTCTCGTCTGGCCAAAAAGAAAGACATTAATGGCTTAAAGCAGTATCTGGCCGGTGCCCGTCTGGGGACTTTCAGCGCAGAATCACTTTCGACCGCTTATACCACTTTCCTGGAAGGCAAAGAACAGCCCGCCGCCACTGATTTGTTCCTGAGAACGCTGAAGGCCACGGCTGCTTCCCTGCAGTCTGGTGAATTGGAGCGTGCAGCCCTCTGGATGAGCCGCAGCCAGGTGGCGCGTAAGCAGGATATCAACGACGATATTACGCTTGATATCCTCAAGCAAATCAACCTCGATTCTGCAGCAGGTAAACAATTAATCAAAGACCTGCCCAAAGAAGTGATTGAACATCTCGCCAATAATCTCGACCAGACGATCAGCCAGGGTGGCGGTTTCAGCTGGATTACCCCAGAAGAGCGCCAGTTGGCCAATCGTCTGCGTGAGCTTAAAGGTCTGCCGCTGAATAAGCGGATGATTTAGCTGACTGAACAAGCGTCTGCTGACGGTTTGAGTTGAATTTAACAAGTGTTTTACGGCCATAATCAACCAGACCTTCAGCTGAAAGACCCAGCAGCATGACCAGGGCGCCGTTTAACAGGCTACTTTGCAAATCGCGACCTGCCCAGAAGTCTAAAGCGGTGCCCGCCCCAAGCTGGCCGATCAGCAAAAGCAGGGTGGCTGTCAGCATCGAAACATGTGGGAAGCTGACCGTACGGGCGCCGACAACTAAAACCGCACACACACCGCCGCCGATCAGAATCAAGGGTGATAATTCTGATAATGTCCTAAACGTCTCAACCGGCTGGACGCCGAATAGCCAGAGCACCGGCAGACTGGCAAACAGCCCCGTTGCAAAGTTATAGCTGACGGCCCGAAAATTACCAATTTTAGCGCCAAGTGCGCCATTGAGCACGGCGGTCAGAGATTGAATCAGACCAGACAATAAAGCGAAGCCCATCACAGGGTTATTAATCGCTTCAAAGCTAGTCATGATTAAACAGCCTAAAGTGGCTAAAATCAGCGTTAGCAGGCGTTCTGGGCGCAACTTCCGTTTGGGAATACCCGGTAAACCGCTGATATCAAACAAAAAAGCGCCCCAGAGCTGGCCCAGCAGTTTAAGCGCAACCGTTAGCGTGACACCCAAGGTCATCACACAATACAGATCCATTAAAGTCAGGCCAACCCCAATCGTGCCAGCGCTATACAGCCACCAGGCTGGTTTTTTAGCGGCTGCTTGACTAGCATTTGAATCAAACCGCAATAAGGGCAGGGATGCGATCAGGCCAGACACATGAATCAGAACTAATGCGGGAGCGAGTCCCGCAGCTTGCGAAAGCTGGCCGTTTAGCGCCAGCATCAAGGCGAGAAAACCGCCTGAAAGAAATAAACTAAATGGATACATACTCACCTCATGTTCCCCTTATAACCACTGGCGGCAGGTGAGAGTTAGGACATATGTCCCAGTAAGGCTTAAGCTGGACATGGTATACCAGAGACATGAACGATGAGATTGTAGATGCTTTACTGCCCCTGCTTGAACAGCACGGGCAGGAACTGATATTCAGAAGAGGCGAAACGCTTAGCCGCATGGGTGAACCGATTGAACGCTTTATGCTGGTGCGCTCTGGCCGTGCCAAACTGCTGATCAGTTCTGATGATGGCAAAGATTTGCTCTTGGCCTTTACGGGCGAAAACGAGATTCTGGGTGACCTTGAGTTTTTTTCGCCCGGTAACTCGACCGTCACGATTCGGGCAGTGACGGAATGTCGTGCCTTGGCGATTGAGCTGTCTGAGTTTAGAAAGCTGGCCGCTGGCAGCCAGAAACTTTTAAAAGTTTTAGGCCGTTCAGTCGCCTTTAAGCTCAGACGCTCTAACAGCAAGCTGTCAGTGAATATTCTCTATCCGCTTAGAGAGCGCTTTGCGAGTTATCTGTTTGGATTAGTATCAGGTACGGATCGGGATGATATTCGCGGGGATTCTTTGATGGATATGGCAGATCTGCTTGGAACCAGCTATCGCCATCTCAACCGCGTGATTAGTCAGTTGGCTGACGAAGGTTTACTTGAGCGCACACCCTGGGGTCTAAAAATTAAAGACTTGCCCAGATTGGCCAAACTGGCGCGCGACATCTATTTTTACTAAGCTCAGCTGACAACTCAATAGTCAGTCAGCTGAGAGCTTAAAATAAATACTTAGGTGTTGACCTAAGTGTTGGATTGAACTATACTTAGGTACATGGCTAACTATCAAGCGACACTCGAAGAAATCTTTCAGGCTCTGGCTGACCCCACAAGGCGCCAGGTGCTGGAAAGACTCAGCCTGGGGCCAGCAGCTGTCTCACAATTGGCTGAGCCCTTCGCAATGGCCTTACCCTCTTTTTTGCAACATCTCAAAGTGCTGGAGCAAGGAGGCCTGGTGCGCTCTGAAAAATTGGGTCGGGTACGGACTTATTATCTTGTACCTGAGACGGTCAAACGTGCCAGAACATGGTTTGACAACCAGCTTAGAGTTTGGGATCGACGTTTTGATCAGCTAGATAGTTTGTTATTGGCTTTGGATGCCCATGAAACGACAAATCCAGATAAACATAAAGAGGTGACTTGAATATGACGACTTTGACCAAAACCACGGATATTAAAATCAACCCTGAGCTGGATCTGGTGCTGGAGCGCGTAGTTGATGTCAGCCCTGAAAAAGTCTGGAAGGCCTGGACCACGCCCGAACTGGTTAAACAATGGTTTGCACCGCGCCCCTGGGAAATTACAGAGTGTTCAATTGATCTGCGTCCCGGCGGTGCGTTTGCGACCACAATGCGCTCACCTGAAGGTCAGGAATTCCCCAATGCAGGTTGTTACCTTGAGATTGTTGACAATGAGAAGCTGGTCTTTACCGATGCTCTCAAGCCGGGTTATCGTCCTTCTGAACAGCCCTTTTTTACCGCTGTTGTTTTATTTGAAGCCCATGAAGGTGGCTGCCGCTATCGCGCCATTGCCATGCATAAAGATGCTGAAGGCCGTGCCCAACATGAAGCCATGGGCTTTCAAGAAGGCTGGGGCCAGTGTTTAAATCAACTGGTTGAATTAGCCAAAACGCTCTAAAGAGATTTTTTGCTGAGGTCTAGGCCCAGCAGTTTATGATTGAATTTACGTAAGTC
>CAJYHH010000401.1 GCA_913773825.1 Candidatus Sericytochromatia bacterium
GTGGGTCGGGTGAGTGATCGGGCTGAGCAGTTTGCGTAGCGCTGGTAGCTCGTAGCTTTGGGATTTTATATCTTTATACCTGCATGAGCGATTACATCCTTAGACATTCCCTACGGGATCTGCGCTACAGGACGAGAGGGTCTTCTGCTTATTGAGCTTTAAGATGATTTCCGCTCGTTCTGATCAAATGAATCACGCAGCGTCTAATGCGTCGAAGGATGTCTGCCGTAATATGAACGACCTAAGTACCTAAAAAAGTTAGCCTTCGTGCTGGAAGCGGCTGCCGGGGGTTTCCTGGTCGCGGCGGTGCTGCTTTTGGACTTCGGGCGTGGCGGGTGGAGCGGTAAAATAGCTTTTCTTTTTGAGCAGGAATTTTTTCATCGGGCGTGAAAAATTGAGGCCGTCTTCAGGGCTACAGGCTGCAGCACTTTTACCAGTGGCCGGGGCTTTAGCTGATGTATCAGGCTCTTTGATTTCAATCGTCTGAACTTTTTCAAAGGTGGTATTGCCTATAGCGTCCCGCTGTATGGGGGCAATCTGGTCACTCATGCTGGCCTCCGGCGACTGTTCTGCCTCGATCATACCTCATCAGTCTGACGTTTTGATCAAAGCAGAACGGCTAGACTCACTGATCCGGTTTATAAATTCTGGCCGCCAGAGGCTTCAATTCGCTGACCACTAATCCAGCCCATTTCAGGGGCTAATAGTGAGGCAACTACGCCACCGATATCATCTGGCTGGCCCACTCGGCATAGAGCAGTAATCGAGGCGGCAAAGTCCTGCATCTCCTGGCTAAGCATTATGCCGCCGCCAAAATCAGTTGCAATCCCACCTGGGGCAACAACATTCGCTGTGATCTGGCGTTTGCCCAGCTCTGCGGCCAGGTAGCGCGTCATCACTTCAAGGCCACTTTTAGCGAGGGCATAAACACCCTGGCCAGGATAAGTCACGCGAGTTAAAGCGGTCGAGATATTGATAATCCGCCCACCATCAGCAATTAGCGGCAGTAATGTCTGAGTTAAAAATAGTGGACCTTTGACGTGGACATTAATTGTCTGATCAAAGTCAACTTCGCTAATTTCAGCAATTAAACCAGATCCAGGTGTACCGGCGTTATTGATCAGGTAATCAAACTGTTCGACTTCCCAGGCTTTTAAAACGCCTTTTAGCTGTTCGGCAAAATTCGCAAACTGGCTAATATTGCCAACATCCAGCTGCAGATGAGCAGCACGTCGACCTGTAGCCTGGACTTCTTTGACTAAGGCTTCTGCTTCGGTCTGGTTTTGGACATAGGTAAAAATCACGTCAGAACCGCGCTCTGCAATATGCTGCACAATGCTTTTGCCAATCCCACGGCTGCCGCCGGTAATCAAAGCAATTTTGGGTGAATCAGATCTCTGTGTCATATCGTTTCTCCTGAATGGTTTTAAGCTTTTAGTTTTAGACTTTTAGCTTGTTATCGTTGATAACGATATCACGATATCTTTGATAACATCAAGCAGGCGATAACAAATTTTTGCTATCATTGATACATGACGCAAATAACCAAGACAGAACAACCGACAACACGTGAATTAATCATTCAGGCCACCGCTGAACTTTTAATTCAAGGTGGCCGCGAAGCAGTGACAACACGAGCGGTAGCCAAAGCTGCAGGGGTTCAGGCCCCTGCGATTTATCGCCAGTTTGGGGATATGCATGGGCTTTTAGATGCAGTGCTGAGCTATGAATTAGATTTGTATCTCAAAAGTCTGAATTACCAAAACGCCAACCCTGAGCCAATTGATGCTTTAAGAGCGGGCTGGAACTGTAATGTCAATTTTGGCCTGAGTTATCCCGCTTTTAGCTCCTTGATGTATGCTGACGCCCGTCCTGATCAGAGCTTTACAGCCGTGCGCGAAACCCTGGATTTTTTGCAAAGTTTAGTCCAGCGCATCGCTGAAGAAGGCCGTCTCGGTATTAATGTGGTTCAAGCTACGCAGATGATACATTCAGGCTGTTGTGGGATTATTCTGACTTTGCTGAGACAGCCTGAATCTGAGCGTGATTTGGCGCTTTCAGACTTTATGCGTGAAGCCACGATTGCAGCCATTTTAACGCCTTGTGAAGCAAACAAAAAAAGCGCTAAAAATCCAGATCCAGCCAGCCGTTTAGCAGGACGGGCTGTCGCTTTAAAAGCTGTTTTGCCTGCTGCAACAGGGCTGACTCAGGGCGAAAAAAGCTTAATGGGTGAATGGCTGGATCGGCTGAGTCAGAGTTGATGAGGTTGATTTAAGTGAGTGATAGTCCGTTTTCTAGCTGTGCTCTAAGTTAGAATGATGGCAAAACGATTTTAGTCGCTACACTCAGGTTTAAGAGGTTTAAAGAGAATATCCCCATGACTGTAAACTCACCTAACAAACTGTCCCTGGTGCTGATTGCTCATGATATTCGCTCGCTGCACAATGTCGGCAGTTTGTTTAGAACCTGTGATGGAGTGGGTTTAGATAAGCTCTACCTGACTGGCCACAGCGGTTTTCCGCCACGCAAAGAAATTACTAAAACAGCCCTGGGTGCTGAGCAGGAAGTGCACTGGGAACATCATTGGACCTTAGAGCCTGTAATTGAAATAGTCAGAGCTCAGGGCTATACGGTGGCGGCCGTTGAACGCAGTGCTGAAAGCCAGTCTTATACAGATTATGCTGTTCCTGATAAACTGGCGCTGATTTTAGGCAATGAAGTCACGGGTGTGGCAGGTGAAACCATGCAGACAGCAGATGCAGTGCTGCATGTGCCGATGCTGGGTAAAAAAGAGTCTTTAAATGTCGCGGTCTGTGCAGGGATTATGCTGTATGGTTTGCGGGCCAATTGGGAACGGGGTTTACAAGCGGTAAGATAAAGCCTATCCTAAGGCAGAGAGTCTGTTGGAGTGATTGCTTGCAAGATATCTGGACCCGCTTGTCCAAATTACAACCTGTTACAGAGCGCCAGAGCCGTTATGGTCAGCTCTGGAACCTCGGCATGAGCTCACTTCAGGCTGCTCAGGAAACCCCTGATAAAAGTCATTATCTGCAGTCGGGGCACGCGTTTGTTAAAGCGATTAAGGCGATACCCAATCGGCCTGAAGCCTGGATGGGCCTGAGTTATTTGCTCTATTTGCTCGGCGATGAAGCCAGCGCTTTGTTTTATATTCGCCAGGTGCTCAGCAATAGTCCTGATTTGCCTGAGGCCCAGGAGCTGCATGAGCTTTTATTATCGAGTTATCAGCTAAACAAGCTGATGAGTAGCGTCAATGAATTGGGTTCTAATCAAGAGTGGGTTGAACTGCCGCCTGAAAAGCTCTCTGAAAGTGAAACCCAGGAAATCTTACATCAATCCCAGGCACTGATGCAGATTCAGCATTTATTAGTCAACTATGAATTAGATGCTGGACGTTTTATTGAGCGCAGTACGCTTAAAACCCGCCTGCAGGACTTAGAAGCCCTGCGGGAACTCTTAAGCGATCAACTTGTTCATTTTATTGATGAGCCCTTTTGGGGCCAGATTTTCAGAGATCAATTTGCCCTGCTTGACCAGGCGATTTTATCACTGACCCAGCTGGATTTATTATTTGAAGCCATGGAACGCTTTCAGACTGAAGTGAAAAAACTTTTTGCTGAACTGACGCGCCGGACGCTGAGATTAAGAGTTCAGGGGAGTTCTGAGCTTGAAGAGAATATGCAGTACGTCATGGAATTACATATGACGTTGCAGGGTTTAGCTCAAAAAATGTCAGCCTGGCCAGCTAATTTACGCGCTCAGGCTGAAAACAGCTCAGGCTGGCCGCATATGCTTCAGCAGACTCGTCAGTTTCAAGAAAAATTAAATCAACTGGCGCAAGCTTAATCCAAGCAGGTTAGTTTAAATCATCCAGTGGAATCAGTTTTAAGGGCAGTTCTGCGCGTAATCTGACGGCTGGATACTCTTTTTCAATTAGAAGCTGGTTATCTTGAAAAGTATAAAGGGCGTTTGGATAAACGGTTCCTCTGACGACAATTTCAGATTCAGTCTCTCCGTCTAAGACACGGGCAAGAATATCCATCTCGCCTTTTAAAGAAATATCTCTAAACATTAAAGCGCGCTGATGCTGGGCCATACGCTCGGTTTCTGGACTGCTGCCAGACTGAGAACGCATCCGGATTAAACGCTTAAGCAATTCTTCTAATTCTCGTTTTAGATCCTGATTGCTGGCTTGTAGGCTAAATAAGCGCTCATGAAAATGCATCGTTTTACCAAACTGAATCAAAGTCTGATCGCTAAATTCGGTGCCGTGTTCCCAGAGTACGGCGCCATCCAGGCAAAATAGCGCACCGCCGCGCAAACGTCCCGCAGGAGCTAAGACTCTCCCCCCAACAAAGCTCTGGCAATGGACTAAGTCTGCTTCAAACCGTAGATTTTTACCGCAGCTTAGCAGCCCTTGGGTGACGCTAACCAGCTGCATATCCCCCGCTGACTGTAGCCAGACCGGACCTTGCACGTCCTGACGGCAAATCAATTCAGCTTCTGAAATCAACTCGCCCCCGTTTACAACACCATCTATAATCAGATGTCCTGAGGCTTTAACCTGGGTGTTGGGCGGTAAATCACCCTGAATCAAAACAGACTGCAAATAAAACGGCTCAAGAGCATCAGCCTGAACTTCGATTAAAGGGTCGACACGGATTTGTAGACCACTGTATACGGGGAGGCCTTGCTGGGTGGCAACT
>CAJYHH010000402.1 GCA_913773825.1 Candidatus Sericytochromatia bacterium
AAGGTTTTAAAAGCTCAAAAATCATTTTACTTTCAGGCTCTGATAAAGCACTGGGCCCACCAAAATAACGGGTGCCTTTATTCAGGCTTGGCTGAAAATTTTGGGTTGGAAAATTGCGATTGAGATCAATGCCGCGAGCGTTAACGCGGGTACGCTTTTGCTGACCATCAGGGTTGACCATCGGCACAATAAAAATACTCTTATTGGCATAATAAGCGGGGTTTTGCTCAATCAGCTTCATGAGCTCTGTGAGCATAAACGTCCCTTGGGATTCATCGCCATGAAAAGTCCCAAATAAAAACAAGTATTCATCGCTGCCCTGACCATAGCGATAAATCGGAATCGGACGGCCCTGAACACTTTTGTGGCGATTGTCGATCACAGCCGCTGAACCAGAACGTGGGTTTGGGCTGGCTTGTTGAGCGACTTGGGCACTGGCTGGTTGTGGAGCTGTGAGGGCTACACTTAGGCTAAACAAGCTGATGCTCAGCGTCAGAACTGGCCTGACTAAATCACTGAGTTTAGGGGTTATAGGGGCATTGGCAAAGCTTTTCATCTCAATCTCACAATGACAAAATCAGTTATCTGGAATCAGATCCAGAATGGTTTTCATATTGGCGCTGCCTGGATCAATTTTGTGGTAGGCCTCAGGATGCAGCAGATCTTTAACTTCAGGTATCAGCTTGGGATTCATTTTGCTGACATCTTCATGGCTGTAGACCTTACTTTTGGGCAGCTGATAGGTTTTCATCAGACATTCTGTCAGTTTGGCAGATGTCTTAAGGGTGTTGGCCCGTTTGGCCAGATCTTTGGCTTCCATCGCGACCATTTCAATATTGATGGCGCGATGGTTAATACCATAGGCTCCACGTGAGCGCACATTGGGGGGTAAAACTTCCCAGATACGATTGCCGTCGACAACGTAATGGACAGCCAGACCGGGCGTTTCACCTGCAAAGTCAGGTGTGTTGACCAGATTCATCGGAAAGCTTGTGCTGACGGTGTAATGTAACACAATGGCTTTGGGGTCCAGCTGCCATTGATCTTCACCGTAATGGCGGGCGCTATATTTTGCAATTAAAGGCTTCCAGCTTGTCAGATCGCGCTTAAGAGAGGTTTCGACTTTTAAGCCGCATTGTGCATAATCAGGCACAGGGGATTCAGCCAGAGCCGGAAGCAGGCTGAGCAAGGCTAAGGCTGCTGCTGGTAAAACATGCTTAAATACAGGCTTCATGGGTATTCTCTCTGCTGGTCAAAAGATAGGCCTATTATAGCGATTTGAGCTGAGTCCTGTCAGTAATCCTGATTACAGATACTCTTTGCAGAAGGATTCTGGCTGGTATGCTTGCGAATAAGCGTTTAAAGCTTTATTTTTGCCAAAATAAAGCAGATTCTTTGCCAAGTTCAAACAAAGCTCGCTCGCTGAGTTCACCTGAAAACTGAGCCTGAGGCCAGCGTTCAGCAAAACTGAAGACGTGAGTTTGATTCGGTAGTTTAAGCCCCTCCGCTGTGGCCTGACCGCTGATCAGGCGGCTGGGTTTGCCCATTTGGGCTGAACGTTTGAGAATCTCACCGGTGATTTTGCCTTCAAATGAGCTCTGATCCACGGCACCTTCCCCTGTGATCATATAATCAGCCGCTGCCAGGCGAGTATCAAAACCTAAGGTTTCAAGCATCCAACTGGCTCCAGAAACGAGTTTGGCGTCAAATACAGCATGAAGTCCCAGAGCTAAGCCGCCTGCTGCGCCACCGTGAACAAGATCAGCCAGTTGTTTACCACTTCGTGTTTCTAAGACTTGCAGCCAGTTTTGCATGCCGGCTTCAAGTTGTTCAACGGTCTCAGGGGTTGCCCCTTTTTGCGGGCTATAGACCTTTACGCCACTACGTGGGCCAATCGGTGGATTATTAACATCGCAGACTAGCGTAAGGGCTGGCATTTTTACGCCTTCAATTATTTTTGCAACATGGGCCAGACTGGCACCCCGGCCAGGTAGAGCAATGCCATCATGGCCAAAAGGCTCGTAACCTAAGGTTTTTAGACAGCCTAATCCGCCATCGCAGGTTGCGCTGCCGCCGAGGCCAATAATAATTTCTTCGGGGTCAAGTTCCAAGGCAAATTTAATCAGATAACCCAGACCTTCACTGTGCGCCAGCCAGGGGTCCCGATCTTGTGGACTGAGCCAGGGTAGTCCAATGGCGTCCGCTGATTCAATATATATTTTGTCTGTATCAAGATCCCAGCCCAGTCTGCCCATTCGGGCTTTGCCGCGAGCATCGAGACAAAGCACGTTATGAATCGAGAGTTCATAAACTTGCTGGACAGCATCTAAAAAGCCCTGGCCGCCATCAGAGACATTAAGCGTTTGAATCTGGGCATCCGGTTGTATTTCACGGATTCCTGCTGCGAGTGCCTGATTGGCTTCGTGAGAGCTCAGGGTACCTTTAAATTTGTCACAGGCGATCAGATATTGGCTGGTCATATATACCTCTTGCGCCAGTCAGGCTATCATAGATTGGCCTATGAAAAACATTTTAAAAATCACTTCCCTGTCTTTTCTTTTGAGCGTTAGTTTAACTGTCCCCGCCTCAGCAGCCTGTGAGCGCTTTGAAGACTGTCTGCGCCAGACGCTAAACAGCTCTGAACCCTTAGAGAGAGCTTTGTCTGCCAGTCAGGGCATTGCACTCTGGAATAAAAGCCTGCCCCAGCGCGATCTGGTTAATTTACTCCAAATGCGCGCTGAAGCCCTGATTAGTCTGCATCTGGCTGGTAAAGGCTCTGAGCGCCTCACTCAGCAGATTCAAAGTGATTACAATCAGCTAAAGGGCTTTTTACCCGGTAGCTGGATGCCGTTAGCCGGTTTGGGTCGGCTGGCTGAAATTCAGGAAAAACCCGCTCTGGCTGAAAG
>CAJYHH010000403.1 GCA_913773825.1 Candidatus Sericytochromatia bacterium
GATGCTGCTGGCAGCGGGACTGAGCGTCGATAATCTGCTAATCGGCTTTAGCCTGGGCCTGGGACGTGTCTCACCGCTCTTGCTTGCCAGCGTGATTGCTTGTTGTTCAGTCTGTTTTACGCTATTAGGCTTACACTTAGGCAATTCAGCCCGCCGTGGGTGGGAGCGACCGACTCAGATTGGAGCCGGTTTGCTCTTAATTGGCTTGGGGATGGCCAGTGCCTTAGGTTGGCTTTAAGCTGTAATTGGGCTTAAGAGATTTACCCAAACAGAAAAAACGAGGCGATGTGATAATAGCATCTTTTAACGCTGATTGCTAAATTCAAAAAGATTTTAAACGCTTTAATGTAAGGATCTTAAAGCGCTCAAGGCCTGATCAAGGGCCTCTTGCACACGGGCACAGTCAGGGTTAAAAGAAAGCTCTTCTTGGGCCATTTTTCCCAACAGCTGAGCCTGCTCAAAAAGAGCCTGGCGATCTGTCTCGCGCTCTAAGGCAGGAGCTAGATTTGTCAGCATTTTTAAAGTATGAACCACCACATCAGGATTTGAAACCGCAACTAAACGCAAGGGCGTTAGCGTGGTTTTGACTAATTCATTAAAACCCAATACTGGTACCATCAAACACAGATTGCCTTTGTCATCCCGCCGCAGCGGAGAAGGCTGTGGGTAAGCGGCTACACGCCGCAAACAGGCGCCTAGCCAGTCAATGCTGCTTAAAGCGGTATAGGGTTCGTTAATGCCAGGTGACATCGCGCGCTGGGCAATTTCAACCAGTTGATGCAGATAATAAGCCGCATCTTGCTGGGGCGTTCGCTGTCGACCCTGTACAAAACAAGCCCTGATCGAATCAATCAGGCTGGTATCAGGTTCATTTCCTGGTAACCCATATAACAGCGGCATACCCTGACTAATAAAATCACCGGGTCGGCGTTCTAATTTTAAAATCAGCTGATGCTCAGACGCCAGCTTTAACAGACTCTCTTGATCGATATGCTGCAAATAACCATCACTCTTGGCTGCAATCACCCAACTCGCTTGCCAGCGCTCAGCTTTTAACCAGGGCTCAGCCTGATCTGGCTCTTGTTGGCTAACAGGAAAAATCCGAGGCAAAATCTGCTCAAAATCTTTGCCAATTCCGGCTAAAAGCTGTTCAGCTTGAATACTCTGCGACAGGTGATGAATAAAATAAATCAGCACCGCCAGCGATCCAACCGTCATCGCCAGTCCTAAATTAACCGACAAATAAGGCACAAACGTCTGCTCTTCAACAGAGCGGATCGTGCGCAGCACCATCAGGCAGTACAAAAAAGTCGCTACAAAAGTGCCCAGCACAAATTGATTGCCGCGATCAGTTACAAAATTACGCAGCACCCTTGGCCCAAAATGCGAAGAGGTCTGAGCCAGAGTAGTCAGCGTTAATGAAAACACAATTGAAACAACCGTCATCATCGAGCCGGCAACTGTCGACAGCACGCTGCGTGCGCCATTAGCCCCCCCAGACCAGACCCAGCCAATATTTTGTACCCAGGCCCCACCCAGCTGATGATCCAAAGCAGTACTGCCCAAAGCCGCCCCAACTGCCATTAGCATCATCACAGCAGGTAAAAACCAAAAGGACTCACTTAAAGCCAGCGATAAGCGAATCAGATAATGCATAAAAGCCTATGCTCTCTTAATAATTAAAAAATCCTAAATCATGCACATTTAAAACCATATTCTAAAATCCAAATAAAAGCAATCAGCCCGTTCTCAAACGCTTTAAAGCCTCCTATGATATTTCCAATTGCTCAGCTCCTTCCCCCATCCTAGATTTTCCCCGTAGGGGCGCCGTTTACGGTGCACGCTTCTGCCGCCACAAATCTCTAGCCCCTTCTTCTCCATCTCCTCAGCCTTTCCTCCGCCATCAAAAAAAAGCCCCTGCTGAGCTTAAGCAGGAGCTTTTCTCTCAATCAGCGCTTTAACGCTCTAAAATCACATTATCCAAACTGCCAACATCTGCGCCATCTCTAAATTCCCCGCGAATCCAGAGCCGGGTCAGATTGCCCAGGACCTCGCGAATATCCGCTTCACTGGCATTTGCACCCTGTAGATCGTTTAGTTTCCAGTTGCTAGAGGTACTCAGGATCACGCGATAAGCCGTCCAGTCCGTGCCAGGATGACGGTCTGTTTTCAGCGCCAGGGTTTTGCCAGCACCTTGTAAAATCACGTCACTATCGTCAAATTGTGTATCCAGCAGAGATTGTTTTAAATCAAAGGACAGCCCTTTGCCATAAGAGCCAGCTTGATTGCCTAAATAGCGATCAGGGGCAGCCCAGTACCAGACCCCGCCAACTGCGTCATCATTGGCAAATAAATGCCCGCCGGGATTGCCGCCCTGGGTACTGTGTTCAGGCACGGTTGTACCGTCCTGGGCATCCCCTGCGACCCGCCAGTCTTCATTACCTGTATCAAAGCGGCTGACAATTGATTGATTGGCACAGTTGGCAGGCAGCGTTTGTAAACGCACATTATCCAGGCTGCCGGTGTCAGCGCCCTCGCGATATTCCCCGCGAATCCAGACGGCTTTCAGATCACCTAAGACTTGTTTAAAGGCTTCAGCACTGGCAGCAGCCCCTTCGAGACTGTCGACTTTCCAGCCTGTCTCTTGCAGCCTGACGCTATAAGCTGTCCAGTCTGTGCCGGGGTGGCGATCGAGTTTGTACGCCAGCTTCATCCCGTTATTGCCTTCCAGAATCACGTCACTGCTGTCAAAAGCACTATCGGTTGCAGATTGTTTGAGATCAAAACTGAGGTTCAGGCCATAAGCACCAGATTGATTGCCTAAAAAGCGGCTGGGCGCATTCCAGTACCAGACGCCGCCGGTAGCATCGTCATCAGCGGAAAGATAAGCGCCAGGATTGCCGCCTTGAGTCTGGCGGGCAGGCTGAACAGATCCCCCTTGAGCATCACCCACAACGGTCCATTCTTCGCTGCTCTGTTCAAACAGGCTTTCAATCACCGTCTGCTGACAATTACCGGGTGTTCCCGGTGTCGGGCTGACAGAAGGGGTTGGGCTCGGTGTTGTGCTTGGATTTGTGCTTGGATTTGCCGTTGGAGCTGGATTAGGCCCTGACGGTGCAGGCCCGCAAGAAACCAGCAAAATAGTCAAAAAACTCGAGATTAAGCTTACTTTTTTCATAGTATCTCCTCTTCAGACTGTCAGTGTTTGTGAACAATTTAAATATTAACATTATTAATTCTATTGTAAAGATTGATGAAGCACATTTTCAGCGTGACCAGGGGCACATGACCGTTTAAGCTTTTTTTAGTATTTTTAAGTTTTTTCAGCAAGCTTTTTTAAAATATCATCTCTTTTAAGCTAATTTTTGCAATTGAGCTATTCAGCGCCAGATCAATGATGCTAACTTTAAAACCATACAAACCATAAGCAAAAGATTTGATAACCAGCAGCTGGCTAAAACTCTGTTGAGTGGGCTTGAGGTTTGCTTTCAGAGCGCATCCAGGCTGTAATCTGTTTGAGCATCTCTTGTAAAGCTTGGGCTTCTTGTTCAAGCGATTGTCGGCTTTCAGGATCAAGGCTTTGACAAGCGATCTTTAACAAGGGCTCAGACTGGCTAAGCCAATCATTCAAATCTTTCATTCGCTCTCGCAGCTCATCAAACTGGCTTTCAGTCTGGCTTAAGCCTTTGTCGGATTTGACGCGTTTTTGCTGTTTCCAGGCTTGAAGCTGGGAATGATTAAGTTGGCCTTTGTTTAGCGCTTCAATAGCCCGTTTTTGAACTGCTAAAGGGGTAGATTTGGCGGCT
>CAJYHH010000404.1 GCA_913773825.1 Candidatus Sericytochromatia bacterium
GCGGTGGACGGTTGCCCAATGATGCGAGCACAGGGGCTTCGTCTCAAGCCATTATTCTTTCGCCGACACGTAACGCGATGTATGTTTTTGATTTACTCACCCACCGGGTGCGCTCGCGCATCGATACGGGCATGGTTCCTTCTGATCTGGCGCTGGGCCGCGGCCTGGTGTTTGTCAGCCATGCTCAGGAAAACTCATTTTCTGTTTTTCACCGCGCTGATCCCTACACCTGGTACAACGTGGGCAAAGTCGGGACGCCGGATCAGACCGGTCGCCTAGTCTACAGCAATGTAGCGGATGAGCTCTATGTTGCTTCAGCGGTTGCGCCGCGTCTGGGTATTTATCGCATGAACGGAATTGAGCGTCCCTTGCTGGATAAAACGATTCGGCTTGATGCCAATATGGGTAAGCCAACCGCCATTGCTTTGAGTCCTGATGGCCAACAGGTTTTTGTGGCTGGCAGTGTACTCCAAAGCCTGACTCGCGCTAACGGAACCCTTTCTCTTGGCCAGACCCTGACCCTGCCAGAAAACACAGAGATTGCCGATATGGTAGTCGCCGATAATAAGCTGTTGCTGGTTGATCGCAATCAGGATCTGTTGATTGTGGTAGATATTGCCAGTTTTAAACAGACTGCCAGCATTGAGTTGGGTAAAGACTTGTCGAACCCTGTGATTCCGGCACGTATGGCTTTAAATAATGCTGGTACAAAAGCTTATATCACGGGCAGCGGCGCTTCGGTTGTGCAAGTGATTGACGCTCAAAACCCCAAGCTCCTGCAAACCATCGCGCTTGATGGGCCCGACGTCAAATTTCCGTCTGATGTGCCTTTTGGCATTGATGTGACGAATGATGACAGTCAGGTTTATGTCACGGCTCAGTCAGGCCGAAATTTAGCTTTACTTGACGCTTATCCGGCTGTTGAGCAAACTGACAGGCTTAACAGCACCTTTGGTACAGCAGCAAACGAAGCGCAGCTTCCGCCGCTAGGCGATATCCAGATCTTTTAGCAGGTTTTTGTAGCAGGGGCTTGTGGCTGATGGCGGGTCGCTTGTAAGCCCAATTTGGGCTGAATTTTGTTATCCTTGAAACACACATCCCCAAATTAAAATAAGCGATCAGCGCTCCGAGCCCCTTGCTCCGAGCCATGAGCTATTTTGAGCTTACAGAGGTTTACCAATGGGTATCAAATCTGATTCCTGGATTCGCCGCATGGCCACTGAACATAAAATGATCGAACCCTTTGTCGAAGGTCAGGTAGGTCAGGGCATTATTTCTTATGGCGTTTCGTCATATGGCTATGACCTGCGCGTCAGCAATAAATTTAAGATTTTTACCAATGTCAACAGCACTTATGTTGACCCCAAAGCCTTTGATCCTAACTCTTTTGTCGACTTTGAAGGTGATATCTGTACGGTTCCGCCTAACTCCTTTGCACTGGCTTCATCCGTTGAGTACTTTCGGATTCCGGATAATGTGCTGGCGATCTGCTTAGGCAAAAGTACCTATGCGCGCTGTGGCATTATTGTTAACGTCACGCCTTTTGAGCCCGGCTGGGAAGGTTATGTGACGCTGGAAATTTCAAATACTACGCCTTTGCCTTGTCGCATCTATGCCAATGAAGGTCTGTGCCAGGTGCTGTTCTTTGAGGGTGACGAACCCTGTGAAACAACCTATAGCAACCGTGCTGGTAAGTATCAGGCCCAGAAAGGCATTGTTCTGCCGCGTATTCTAAAATGAGTGCCGCTGAGACTTACTCATACGTTATGGACCCTCACGTCAGAGAAGCTCTGACTCAAGGTCGCTTTTTTAAGCTGATCTGTGGAGCCAGTTATCGTAATGGGGCGTTTATTGCTGAACTCTCCCATTTATTTGCTGCAGCTGGCGCTCATGTGATTGATGTGGGCGCTCGTCCCGAACTGGCTCAAGCAGCGCTGGAGGGGATTAAACGAGCCAAGCCTGATGGTAAAGATTTGCCGCTGGTGATGGTGAGTGTAGGCGTCAATGACGATGTGCATTTTATGCGCGTCGAAAAAGACTTTTCGCGTTGTACCGATCATGGCTATTGCGCTAACGCTTGCCCGCATGAAGTGTTTGTCGGCTCTGAAATCCGGCTTGAAAACTGCCTGGGCTGTGATCACTGTGTGATTGCCTGTCCTGAAAAAGCCCTCAAGCTTGTGGCCAGGGATCCCTTAAGTGAACTGCAAGCGCTGTTAGGGGCGTGTTTTGAAGCGGGTGCCAGTGCACTTGAAATTCATACAGGTGACGGTGGTCGCGCTGAGTTAGTGCAGTTATTAGAAGCTTTAACGCCCTGGCGCGATAAAATTAAGCTCCTGGCTTTTAGCATGGGCGCTCATGGTCAGGATCACGCTGATATTGTGGCTTTGGCCCGAGATGTTGTGGGGCTGGCAGGTACTGATGTGATTGTTCAGGCTGATGGTAAGCCGATTAGCGGCCGTAAAGGCGCTAAATCGACTTTGCCTTGTCTGGAGCTTGCGTCTGAATTACTGGCTGCAGATCTGGGTGCTTTTATTCAGGTTTCGGGCGGGACAAATGATTTGACCGGTAAACTGGCCCGTGAGCATCAAATTGGCATTCATGGCGTTGGCATGGGCACTTATGCGCGTAAATTTGTTAATGTTGGTCCTTCTGATGTCTTAGATGACGTCAGTCGTGCAGAAGCGATTGCTCGCGCTAAAAGTCTGGTTGATTCGGTTGCCGCACCTGTTGCTGCGTTCTGACTTACTTAGCCTGAATTTTTTAGGCTGTTTAGACTTAATTGATAAACTTTAAATTTGATCTAAGGCCAGGCAGACTCTGACTGGCCTTGAATGCTGTAGATTCCCGCTGCCGATACGGTTATACTTGATTTTGCCCCAGTTAATAGTAGACGCAGATTAGATGCAGCCAGAAAGGAACAACACGTGGAAAACGGCATGGAAGTTACCGAAAAACAGATCACCGACAATCTCGAAGAACTGCTGGTACATCTCCCTGCTCCGATTGCCGAGGCTCTCCGCAAAGAAGAAAAACTTCATGAGCTGATTGAGGTGATTCTTGACCTGGGGCGTGAGCCCGAGGCCCGCTATGCTGGCAGCTATACGTATCTCAGCGATCAGTTGGTGACCCAGGCTGACCTAGACCATGTTGTGAATCATATCGGCGATTTTGGTGAAGACAATCGCGCTGGGATTGAGCGCACTCTGCATCGTATTTCCTGTATTCGCAATCGCAAAGGCAAAATTATTGGCCTGACCTGCCGTGTGGGCCGCGCTGTTCAGGGCACGATTGATATTATTCGCGATTTGGTTGAGTCAGGTCGCAGCATTCTGGCGATGGGGCGCCCTGGGGTGGGTAAAACCACTAAATTACGCGAAATTGCCCGTATTTTGGCGGATGATCTGCATAAGCGCGTTGTGGTGATTGATACGTCGAATGAAATTGCCGGTGATGGTGATATCCCCCATCCAGCGATTGGACGCGCCCGCCGGATGCAGGTCCGTACGCCTTCGCTGCAGCACGCGGTGATGATCGAAGCGGTTGAAAACCACATGCC
>CAJYHH010000405.1 GCA_913773825.1 Candidatus Sericytochromatia bacterium
CACTCGCCGATCCGCTGATAAACGGGTGATCGGACGCCGTTATGTGCCGCAAGAAAAATGGGTCTTAGGGTTAAGCGCTGCATCCTCAAAGCATAAAGGCGTGGCGGTCTGGACATCAGGAATGTGGCGATGAGCAGGCGGAACCTGTTTACTGCCACACTTAATTACTGGCCTCTGCCTCGGGTTGCAAATAATTCTTTAAGTCTGGTCAGGCTGATACGGATGGGGAAGATAAGTCACGCGTTCATTTATTCTGTACTCTTCTGGCGAACCAGCGCATTAGGGTAGAGCGGGAAGAGAATTGATTATCACCCCGATTAACCTTTAATCGCTGGCAACATAATGAACCGTCTGATTAATGCTGCTTTGACAGCGAAATTTCTTTATGGGTAATTTTCAGAAAGTGACACCTGCATATTCACTCACCACCCTCCTTACGCTATCCCCCCCTACGCACGACGAAAATGGCATATCAGTGCAGCCTTTTCACGAGTCAGATCACACAATTGACTCAGACCTGCCTGAGTAAATTGATCACGCGCATCTCAGACACGCCAGCCGTATTTACATAAAACCAAATGGCCTTTAGGTTAAATAACGCAAAAATGAGATAACCAAAAGGACGTGGTTATGCAACACAACAATCAAATAATAAGCTATTTACAGGCAAATGACATCCTGGCAAAGAAACTTGATTATGCCTTTCACGGGGTAAGCGATGCCGTCTCACATCAGATAGAAACGGTTGGGGCAGGCCTGCAGCGCGCCCTCTTTTACACATCATGTTTCACGACAGAATATCAGACGGTCTGCCAGCAGCAGAGAAGTGAAGATATCCGATTCATGAAGGCTGCTCTTAAGTTAGTTCATCATGGTCATGTCGTGAGCACTCTGCTCAGCCTCTATTTTGATAGGATATTCAGACACAGAACCGCCAGCCAGCTGGCGTGGATTAAACGATCGTTAATGGCACTCAATATTCATATAGCCGCCAGCCATTTAACGCAGCATGGCTTTGCTTTAGCAGTGACGGCAACTATAGCGGCTGGCGTAAACGCAAGTCTTAACATGAGCGTGCTGGCTGGCCGCAGGGCCGGGAACGTTTTCGCGGTTGCCGGAATATATGGAACCATTCAGAACGCCGCAGAGTGCGCTGACCAGTTACATTATACACTGCCAGCCTATTATAACGCTCTGTATGCAGCTGAACTGGAGATGATGTACTTTCTCATTGCCCCCCTGTTTGAGCGGTCCGGGGCAATCAGAAATGCATGGCCATCTTATGAGGAAATAACAGATATCATCACTAAGATGATTCGGTAAGTGGATGATGAAAAACATACTGAAAAGAGTATTCAGGCGAATAGTTAAATCGATGGCTGAGGTATATGGCCCGCCGGTTATTTGCTTTGCTTTTGCGATGATTTTTAT
>CAJYHH010000406.1 GCA_913773825.1 Candidatus Sericytochromatia bacterium
GCCCGGTCTTTACTCCCGATTTCCGTTCGATCGATTTTTCTGCCGGATTTTATGAATCAGAATCAAAGTCAGAAGTATCAGGAGGCGATTTATGAAGTATGCACAGCCCGGTCAGCCGGGGTCTAAAGTGACGTTTAAAAGCCGTTACGAAAACTTTATTGGCAATGAATGGGTCAAACCCGTAAAAGGCAATTATTTTACCAATCCCAGCCCGGTTACAGGTCAGGATTTTACCGAAGTTGCCCGTTCAACAGCTGAAGACATCGAGCGCGCCCTAGATGCCGCTCATGCCGCCAAACGCGACTGGGGTCGTACATCAGTGGGCGATCGCGCTCTGATTCTTAACAAAATTGCGGATCGCATTGAGCAAAACCTCGAAATGCTGGCCGTCGCTGAAACCTGGGAAAACGGTAAACCCGTGCGTGAAACCCTGGCAGCTGACTTACCTTTAGCAGTTGATCACTTCCGCTATTTTGCAGGTGCAGTTCGCGCTCAAGAAGGTAGCCTGAGCCAGATTGACGCTGATACTGTGGCTTATCACTTCCATGAGCCCTTAGGTGTAGTCGGTCAGATTATTCCCTGGAACTTCCCGCTGCTGATGGCAACCTGGAAGCTGGCCCCTGCGCTGGCTGCCGGCAATGCAGTCGTCTTAAAGCCTGCTGAGCAGACGCCGACTACAATTCTGCTGCTGGCCGAACTAATCGCTGACCTGCTGCCGCCCGGTGTCCTGAATATCGTCAACGGCTTTGGTGTTGAAGCCGGTAAACCCCTGGCCAGCAGCAACCGCATCAGCAAAATTGCCTTTACGGGCGAAACCACGACAGGCCGTCTGATTATGCAGTACGCCTCTGAAAACCTGATTCCTGTTACCTTAGAACTCGGTGGCAAATCCCCGAATATCTTCTTTGAAGACGTACTCTCACAAAAAGACGCCTTCTTTAACAAAGCACTTGAAGGCTTTACAATGTTTGCCCTTAACCAGGGTGAAGTCTGTACCTGTCCCTCACGCGCCCTGATTCAGGAGTCAATCTACGATGAGTTTATGCAGCACGCCCTTAAGCGCGTTGCAGCCATTAAACAGGGCGATCCGCTTGATACCGACACCATGGTGGGCGCTCAGGCCAGCAACGACCAGCTCGAAAAAATTCTGTCTTATCTGACTATTGCGCGTGACGAAGGCGCAGAAGTCCTGGCTGGTGGCGTCCAGGCCAAGTTTGAAGGTGACTTTGCAGGTGGCTATTACGTCCAGCCCACTGTGCTCAAAGGCAATAACAAAATGCGCGTCTTCCAGGAAGAAATCTTTGGACCAGTTGTCTCAGTCACAACCTTTAAAGACGAAGCTGAAGCGCTTGAAATTGCCAATGATACTCTCTATGGCTTAGGCGCTGGCGTCTGGAGCCGTGACGGCAGCCGTGCCTATCGCATGGGCCGCGAAATCCAGGCAGGTCGCGTCTGGACCAATTGTTATCACGCCTATCCTGCCCACGCTGCCTTTGGTGGCTACAAACAGTCAGGAATTGGCCGCGAAAACCACAAAATGATGCTGGATCACTACCAGCAAACCAAAAACCTGCTGGTCAGCTACAGCGATAATGCTTTAGGGTTCTTTTAAAGCAGACTAATGGACGAAGGACTAATGGACCAAGGACGTAAATACCTAAAGTGGAAAATGTCTTTGCCTTTTGTCCTTCCTCTAGTCCTTTCGTCCTCTAGTCCTCTACTCCCCCCTCCGGAGGTTTCCCATGTCGATTGATCGTGTCAGGGTGACACCTGCTGCTCAAGAGTGGATTGAAAAACTGACTGCTATGCACGGGCCGCTGATGTTTCATCAGTCAGGTGGCTGCTGCGACGGATCTGCGCCGATGTGTTATCCACGCGGAGACTTTAAAATTGGCGAACGTGATGTGTTTTTAGGCGTGATTGCCAATACGCCTTTTTATATTTCTGGGCCTCAATTTGAATATTGGCAGCATACCCGCCTGACGGTTGACGTTGTCAAAGGCCGCGGCAGCGGCTTTTCAGTCGAAGCCCCAGAAGGCATTCGCTTTTTAATCCGCTCCGAAATGTTTAGTGACGAAGAATACCAGCAACTTAAAGCGGAAGGTGAGCCCGCGCGCGGCCCCCAGGCTTTTAAAGCAGCCTAGCTGAACTTCCTTACAGCTTGATCGTCCCTTGGCTAAAGGGCACTACTGAGCCACTGACAAAGATATCAATCCGCCCTGAGTCCTTAACAGCCCGAGTCTTAATCAAGCTGGGGCGCCCCATCTCAATACCCTGCTCAATCCGCCAGCTGTATTCCCCATCAGACTGCTGAGCAGCCAGCCAGGCAGCCAGGGCTGAAGCAGCTGAACCTGTAGCCGGGTCTTCAGCGACACCAACAGACGGCGCAAACATCCGGGTATGAATATCTGTATCTGCCTGCTCGGTTTCAAAGCAGTAAAGATAAAGCTTTTGCAGCGTTGGCCAGTGGGTCAGGAAGTCATCGTCGGTTCTGATACGTGCTGTCTGAATGGCTTTCAGGCTGTTTAAATGCACTAAAGCAAAGGGTAGACCACAGGATGAAACAACAGGTTTATTTAAACCGATATCACTTAATTTAAGCCCCAAAGCCTGAGCCAGTTCAGATAAAGGCACATCCAGTGAACTAAACTCTGGCTGCACAGCAATCTGAAAGCAAGCCCCGCTGTCAGTAAGCCTCACTTTTAGCAGGCCAACGCCTGCTTCTAAATTGAGTTCAGAGCCTTCAGGAAGAGAGCGCTCCTGGCCTAAGACCCAGGCCGTTCCCACTGTCGGATGCCCCGCAAACGGCAGTTCGCGATTGGGTGTAAAAATTCTGAACTTTGCGCTATGCTCAGCGTTATCAGGTGGCAGCACAAAAGTAGTCTCAGAATAATTAAACTCTCTGGCAATCTGCTGCATGGTCTGGGTATCTAAACCCCGGGCATCGGTAATTACCGCCAGCTGATTGCCGCCAAAGCGGATTTGGGTAAAAACATCGACAATCCAATAAGGATAAGTGCTGTTAGACATGATCGGGCTCCTGTTTAGGCTGAGTCTGGTTATGAGTATCGGGCTGGGTGTTTGATTGAGCATGAAACGGACAGCCTCTTGGCATGGTGACCACACCCGCGCTGCCGATGGCATCAGGCTTACGGTCTTTGGGGCCATTGGGACCACCCTGGCGCTGCTTTGCACTGAGTTTATCTATTTGGACTTTAACAAACAACGTCTGGTCCAGATGTTTAGCCGGAGCTTCAAGATAATCAATCCCAGGCTGACGTCCTTCAAAATAGCGTGAAATCATCTGGGCAAACACTCGCTGCATCTCATCGTGGGCTGTGACTTGCTGACCGTGCCCAAAAGCAAGAGCGCTGCGATAGTTCATGGAATGAAACATTGCCGCTTTAGAATAGACCAGTCCTTCAAGCAAAGTAATCTCCAGACAGACTGGCGCACCAGCTGCAATTAACTTTAAAGCCCGGCTATGCAGTGAACCATGTAAATAGACAGCTTCAAGCTCAGCGTCATATTCATAAGACATCGGAATCACATAGGGCAAACCTTCATCAATAAAGCCCACATGGGCAACTAAACCTTCTTTTAAAATCTCAATCGCTTCTTGAGTAGCAGCTCGTTCAGGATGGCGCTCAATTTTGGTTTTAAACATACTTGTGGTCATCTGTGGCTTGTCCTTTATATCAATCTAAATTCCCCGGGTGTAACACCAGCATAGGCGCTCTCGACAAACCAGTACAGATTCAGATAGTATGAAATTCGACCATAACAGTTGAAAGAAAGCATTGGATCTGTGTGCTGTGGCTTCTGAACTATCCTTCTTCTTTTGTCTTCAAACCCACCACTCACCACCCACCACTCATAACTCAGCATGCCTTTCCTCTACGAAAACCTAGCCCGTGAACTGCGTGAAAGTATTCGCGCTGGCACTTTGCGCCCAGGCGAAAAACTTCCGTCATTACGGCGCATGAGCCGCAGTCGTCAGCTTAGTTTGGCGACTGTGATGGAAGCTTATGCCATGCTCGAAGCAGAAGGCCATCTGGAGACACGGCCGCAGTCAGGATTTTTTGTCAGAGGTGCACGCCAGGCTCCTTTGCCGCAAGCAGCAGCCAGCGTCAAAGCCCCATCAATTGTTACAAGTGATCGCTTTGTCGAAAAAATTGCCGCTTCGCTACGTCAACCTGGTTTGCTGATGCTGGGCTCAACTAGCCTGGACCCGGCTTTATTGCCCAATCAGGCTTTAGCTCGTCATCTACAGGCCAGTACCCGCAAGAGTTTTAATGTCTATGAAGATCCTCAGGGCAATCTTGAGTTACGCCGCCAGATTGCACAACGCAGTCTAGATACAGCCAGTCCATTACAAGCTGAAGAGCTGGTGATTACAGCTGGATGTGTTGAAGCAATTGGTTTGTCCTTACGCTGCGTGACGGGCCCAGGTGATGTGATTGCAGTTGAAAGCCCAGCCTTTTATGGAATTTTGCAGACCATCGAAGGTCAGGGATTAAAGGCGATTGAGATTCCAACTGATCCGGTTACGGGCTTAAATCTAAAGCTCTTAAGTGAAGCCATCAAGCGTTACCCGATTAAAGCCTTGGTCACGGTCCCTACTTTTCATAATCCGCTGGGCTCTTGTATGCCGCCAGAACACAAACGGGACTTAGTTGAACTCCTGACCTCTCGCGGAATCGTGATTATCGAAGATGACATTTATGGCGAGTTTTATTACGAAGATCCTCCGCCCACCCTGCGCTCGTTTGATACCCGTGGTTTGGTCATGCTCTGCTCATCGTTTTCTAAAACATTAGCTCCGGG
>CAJYHH010000407.1 GCA_913773825.1 Candidatus Sericytochromatia bacterium
CACCCGACCCACATACTGAGCTGCAATCTGATAACCGCGCTGGGTTTTAGGGTTATGGCCCAGATTATAAGACGCGACTGTGCGATCCCAGTCGCCGAGACCGTGACCTAAATCCCCTTTAATCGTCTCGCGCTGTTTGGCTAAAAAGCGCAGGGCATAATCGATGTTGTATTCCAGATCCTGTTTGGCGCGCGGAAAAGCTTTGGCATGGGCTTTATCGTTGATTTGCATCGCGCCCCAATCAGTGGATTTAAGTTCGCCGTCACGTACATTTTTGCCTTGAACGAGTTCACCGTTGCTGACGTTTTTCCACATTTTCCAGCCGGATTCATTGCCCGAGATGCCTAAGGCGACATGTTCAGGGATGCCGTATTCAGCGGCTTTGGCGCGAATAATTGCTTGAATCACATTGCTTTGATATTTGTCGGGATTGCTGTTTGCTGGAACCCCGTATTTACGGCCTAAGAGCTGCAGCTGTTGAGCTGGAGTTGAGCCCTGCAGATTAGACAGCGCAACAGTCTGAACCGTGGCTGTGGCCAGTGAGCTGACGCTGCGGCCAATCCCACTTAAAACCGGTAAAACTGAGCGAAACAGCGAACCCGGTGCAGACAGAGCAAAATGGTCAGTGTAAAAGCTGCTGGCGCGACTAACTGGTTTAACCGAGACACTTGCAGACGGATTGCCCTGCAGCAGCTGGCTGACGAGGCTGAAGGTTGGGCGAATATTGGTTTGAAGGCTCGGCAGGCTCATAAGGGCTCCGGTTAAGGGAATAGTGGCTGACTAGGGTGTGCAAAAAATCGAGGATTAAGTATTTTATACCCAGTCCAGGCCAAAATCTTCCTGTGTCATCCGAAATGTTCCGTTAACCTTGGGTTAAATGACGACTGTGGGTTTTAAAAAATATAGCTTAACGCGAGAATTTCAAAAAACCTTGAGCCGCGAAGTCCACACAGGCAAGCGCTTATGCTAGTCTGAAGTAACTCCAGATATCCCGGTACCCAATGGTTATCAGAAGCGCCGACGCCGTTCAGAAACTCTGCTCCATGGCTGTCCAAAAAGGCCTGATTAAGGCTGTGGACATCTCTATTGCCTATCAGACTTATCTGATGACAAAGATTCATGCCTATCAGTGCCAATACGTGCTCGATGCTCAGGCTGGTCGCCTGGTGCTGCAAGAGCGTGATGACAACTCCGAATGGAGCACGCTTGATATGCCCGCCCCTGCTTTTCAGGGCCAGTGGGTGCCGTATTCTTCTGAAAAAGTTGCGCTCTTTGACCGCTTTGGCCAATACAAAGGGGTGCATTCCCGCACTAAGCCCGAAGTGATCCCCAGCGCTGAAGGCGGCTATATCTGGTCTAATCAGAATGCCTATCGCCTGATGGCTTTGCTCAATCCGCTGGTGCCGATAGAAAACGTCGCCCGTGGGCCTTATGACTTTTTTATTCCGCCCGATCAGGATTCTGGTGTGTTTTTTACCGATCGGGCAGCTGGCACGCTGACAATGACAGATTTGACCCTAAACCTGACCAAAGCCCAGCTTAAACTGCGGGAGCCTGGCAGCAAAAAAGCGATCTGTCTGGCATATGACGCTAAGTCGCGGACTCTCTATGTCACAGACCATCAGACCTCTGACCTGATTGTGATTAAGCCTTTTGAGCAAAAAATCAATCGCATCAGCACGCCCCATGGTCAACTCGGCAATATTGTTCTGGATCTGCCTCGCAAGCGCCTGATGACGATTTTGTCTGACCCGGATCAAGAAGGCGCAGTGCTGATTTATGGCTTAGAAAAATTTGATCATCAAGGGACAATTCTCCTGCCTGGCAAACGCTTTAGCAATCTGGATGACCCTTGTGATCTGATGGGGATTTCACCTGATGGGCGTTATCTGCTGGTGATGTCTTATACGGATGAGCCCGCCCTGTGTACGCCGCTGGTCTCACGGATTGATCTGCAGACCCTGCAGCTGGTCAAAACCCATACGCTGAGCACTGAAGAAAAGCCGATTGGTTTTGCCTTTGCTCATCAGCAGCCTAAGCCCCAGACGGTGCCTGACTTTGAAGACTTCCTGGATGAAAAAGGCATTATTGCCAAGCCGCAGATTATCGGCTTAGTGCGCCAGATTCAGGCAATAGAAGAAGACAAAAAGAAACCGCTTTATAACCAGGATATCTCGGCTAAAATGCGTGACCTGCAAAGCCAGTTTACCCCTGCTGAACTCCAGGCGGTGACAGACCTTTCTCAGGCAGCTGTTAAACAGATGAGCCAGGAGAGCTTCTTTGAATGGCAGGGACGCTCTGATATGAACGCTGAAGAAAAACAGGTCTTTGTTGAACGCCTGTCTCAGCTTAAAGCCGATGAAAACGTCACGCGCACCAATGGCGTGTTTGTGCTCAACTGGCTAAAAGGCCTGGTTAAGTAGCCAGCAGTGCTGCAAATCCCAGCTTCTTTTGTGCTGGAACCCGATTATTATCAGGTTCTACAGCTTGAGCCCGAAGCCACCAAGCCTGAAGTTGAACAGGCTTTTAAACGTCAGTCTTCAGCGCTCAATCTCGATCAGCGCGCAGGCAATGCTCGCCTGGAAAACGCAGAGACGCTTCTGCATTTAACCAGCGCGTTTGAAGTGCTGAGCGACCCCATGCAGCGCAGCCATTACGATATTCGCCGCTTTAGCCGCGCCCAACTGCCTTTAGCTGACGAAGTCCAGCAATTGTTTAAATCTGGCGTTCAGGCCTATCGCCAGAACCGCCTTGATCTGGCCCTGCGCTTTTACAAAGAAACTGTCCGGCTCTACCCCCACCGCTCCCTTTTTAGGGTCCATCTGGCGATAGCCTTTGCTGAAAAAAGCTGGCTCACCAATGCCGAAAACGAGCTTGAAAGTGCGCTGCGCTTAGACCCTGAAGATCGCTTTGCCAAAGAAACCGTGGCTCGTCTGCTGTTTGAATACGAGTCCTTTTCACGAGAGCCCCGTGAGCCTCTGATTAAACGTATGGGCACAGGTCTGCTAGACATGATGCGTACTGGTCCCTTAGGCCGTGGCC
The DNA here is from genome assembly GCA_913773825.1 of Candidatus Sericytochromatia bacterium. Taxonomy (GTDB): domain Bacteria; phylum Cyanobacteriota; class Sericytochromatia; order UBA7694; family UBA7694; genus CAJYHH01. Next base: position 3,043 of record CAJYHH010000407.1, read on the forward strand.
GCAAAACCGATCAGTTAAACGATTAAAGCCTGACAAGTAAACTCTACTCAATTCAAATGAGAACCTAGATTGATTTTTTAAGCTGTCTTTCGATATGCTTATGTACAGTAAGCTGTACGTGTTTTAAAGGGGGGCTGATGAAGACAATTAACTTTACTAAGGCACGGGACAATCTGAATGCTGTTCTTGACGCCGTGTCAGAAGATGCCGATTACACGGTAATTACACGCCGGGATAAGCCTGCTGCGGTTGTCATGTCCCTCGACTATTTTAATAGCATGATGGAAACCATCCACTTGCTCAGCACACCCGCTAATGCTTCCCATCTCGCCAAATCGATTGCTCAGCATAAGCAGGGAATGACAACGGCACACGACCTGCTCGATGCCTAAAAATCTGACCTGGACCCATGCGGCTTGGGAAGATTACCTGTATTGGCAAACCCAGGATAAAAAGACCCTGAAGAAAATTAATAAGCTGATTGATGACGTGAAGCGCGATCCCTTTGATGGCCTGGGAGATCCAGAACCCTTACGGGCTAATCTTTCAGGTTATTTGTCCCGCAAAATCGATCATAAAAATCGCTTGGTCTACGCTGTTGAGGATTCGGCAATTATCATCATTGTGTGTCGCTTTCACTATGACGATCAATAGTAAGTGAGAAATTTAAGATGGTCAGGTGGCGAATGACTTGGGTCGATTTTGAGAAAAGCTTGTGACTGAGCTTTATGCTATGATTGAACTAAATTCCCCCTGTTTTAAGGTTAAGCTTATGCGCCAAGCTCTGAGTGTTTTATCTTCCCTGCTGCTTTTATCAGCCTGTAGCCCAATGGTTTTTACTCCGGCTCCCCCTTTGACTACGCCGTTTAGACCAGCTGAATTGCCTGATTTTACTAAGCCGATTCAAACTCAGAGCACCACGACTTTGCGCAATAACAAGCTCTTTCCGATCAAGCGCGGCTATCGCTGGGAATACAACGTCAACAGCACGACTCGCCAGAATCCACTTAAACTTGAAAAATCCGTTTACCAGCTTGAGATCGACAAAGTTGAAAACACCACTGACGGCACCCGCCTAGATTTGCGCTCAGGCAGCACGCCTGCTGCTCGTCTGTTGATTACGAACTCTCAAATTACGCTGCAGGACACAACCTTTTTAGGCTATGGCGCCGCTGCGGTTCAGGGCCTCAACGTCAAGTTTTTACAGGAGCCCTTAGCGATTGGTGAAGGCTGGGAAGATCAATATTTTTCTGGCAAGGTTCGCGGCACTGAAAAAGTCGAAGTCCCAGCGGGGACTTATGAAGCCTGGCGCGTCGAAATCATTGGCACCTATGGCCAGAGCTATACTGCAGTGGGCGATTATTGGATTGCCCCGGGTGTGGGGATTGTCAAAGCGATTTATAATCTGCCAGACGCCTATGTCGATATGCGCCTGACCAAAGCAGGTTTACGTCAGGAGTCAGAGCTCTAAATGCGCAAAGCTGCTCTGATCACCGCTCTCTTGAGTCTGCTGCTGCTTGCCATGGCCTGCACCCCGCGGATTTATCTCTGGCCCACTGGTCAGACAGCCAGTTCACAGCCCAGTTCATCACCGGGTCTGAGCAATCCCGCGTCAGTGTTTTGTCAGCAGCAAAGTGGCCGTACCCAGACTCGTCGCAATGTTTTAGGTCAGGAGACCAGCTACTGCGTGTTTAATGACTTGTCCTATTGCGAAGAATGGTCTTATTATCGCAGCAGCTGTAAACCTGGCGATAACAAGAACTTCCAATGACGCGCATCGGCTTTTTAACCGCTCCTCATCTGCCTGAGTTGACCCATGACGACAAGCTGGTGATTCCCTACTTGCAGGCTAAAGGTCTTGAAGTGGTGCCGGTTCTCTGGACAGAAGCCCGGCCTGAAAATTTAGAGGCTCTGATTGTGCGCTCAACCTGGGCTTATTATGAGCAGCCTGAGCGTTTTGAGACCTGGTTAAAATCCCTGGCAGATCTCAAGATTCCTGTCTTTAATCCCCCTGCGATGCTGCTCGATAACTTACATAAAGCGTATCTGCTGCGTTTAAGTGAACGGGGCTGGCCCGTGGTTCCAACTGAGCTGATTCAGCCTGGTCTAGACCTGACTGAAATGGTTCGGCATCTGATGCAGGTGCATCAATGGTCAGATGTGATTCTCAAACCAGAACTGTCAGCTTCAGGTCATGCCACACATCGTCTGCGCACAGGGGACGTGATTCCCACTGATTTAGAGCATTTATTAGCCCGTGGCCGCACCCTCATGCTCCAGCCCTTTTGCTCACATATTCATAGCGAAGGTGAATGGTCGCTGCTGTTTTTTGGTGGTGTTTTTAGCCATGCGGTGCTTAAAACCCCTGATAGTGCTCATCATCTGGTTCAGGAAGAACACGGTGGCCGGACTCGGGCCGCAGCACCCCCACCTGACTTGCTCGAAATGGCCAGAGCTTTAGTGACACAGGAATGTGCTGACTCGCTCTATGCCCGCGTCGACTGTGTGTTTTACGCAGACCGCTACTGCTTAATGGAACTCGAACTTCTGGAGCCCTCGCTTTATTTAGTTCATGAACACAACGCCCCCGCCCGCTGGGCTCAAGCGGTGCAAGAAGGACTTGAGAAGAGGACAAATGGACATAGGACTTAAGAGATATGGATAGCTCTGTTAATTTGCAGTGTCGCTGTGGCAAGGTCAAGCTGGCTGTCAGCGGTAAGCCGATTATTACGGCTGAGTGTTATTGCACCAGTTGCCGCACGGCTGGTGAAAAATTGCAGCTGTTAGAGGGGGCTGGGTCGGTTTTGTCTGAGCATGGCGGCACCCATTTTGTGATGTATCGCAAAGACCGGATCCGCTTTTTAGCTGGGACTGAAAATCTCAAATCTTATCGCCTTACAGCCAGCTCAAGCAGTCGGCGTGTGGTGGCGAGCTGTTGTCAAACCCCAGTTTTTCTCGAATTTAAAGGGGGCCACTGGCTAAGTCTTTATTCTGGACTCTGGCCCCAGGAGCGTTTACCTGCGATTGAGATTCGCACCATGACTTCTGACCTGCCCAAAAACTGGGTTTTGCCTGTTGATGCCCTCAACAGCAAACGTCATACCTTAAGCTTTTTTCGCAAGCTGCTGACTGCCTGGATTGCCATGGGCTTCCGCAGTCCCAAAATCGACTTTGCCAAAGAAGAACACACCTTCTGAACCTTATTTAACTCAACCAGCCAGTAGCTTTAATTCTCTACACCAGACTTCATTAATCCTCCTTGTCTTTATCCCAGTCCTTCTGCGTCCTATCGTCCATTAATCCTTTCGTCCTTCTTCTCCCTTCCATCCCACGTCGACCCCTGCGTATAATGAAGGCAATTCGGTGGCTTGGTGAGCAAATGAGCAATTCAACGTCTGGTTCCGGCGCGATCCGCGGACCCCGTGGTCTGCCTTTCGCACATGAAAGTGAAGCCGAGTTTGCCCGTATTCTGGAATTTTACCGGATTGAATGGGAATATGAGCCTGAAACCTTTCCGCTTCGCTGGGGTGAAACAGGCCAGCCGGTAGAATGTCTGTCCCCGGATTTTTATCTTCCG
>CAJYHH010000408.1 GCA_913773825.1 Candidatus Sericytochromatia bacterium
TCGGGCAAAATGTCAAAGCCAGGTAGATTAACCGTTTGAGGGACAAAATGTTCAAGATATAAGCGTTCAGCAGGATAATTTAAAGCGTCTAAAACGCTGATAATCTGCTGTTTAAAACCCTCTGGGCCGCAGAGATAAATATCGCGCTGCTGATAATCCGGAAACATTTTGACAAAGCTCTCTGAATCCAGATCTCGACTTAATGCAGGTACACTTCCCGCATTCGGCTCTTGTGAATAAGCCAGATCAAGCTTTAGACCGGGCGTCTGCTGTTGCTGCAATCGCTGTAGTTCTGAAGCAAAAATGGTGTCTTCAGCGCTAGAAAATTGGGCATAAAATTGAATCTGAGGACGTTCAGCTAATTCCATTAACTGTCGCAAAATAGCATAACAAGGGGTAATCCCAGAGCCGGCACCAATCAACAAAACAGACGCTTGTTGCTGATAGACAAATTGACCAAAAGGCCCTCTAAGACTGACTAACTCTCCTGGCTGCAGCTGATCGTGAAGGGCACCCGACATCTGGCCCTGACGTTTAACTGTTATCCAGAAGCTGTTCCCATGTACTTCTGAAATCGAATACGCCCGCTCAAGTTTCTGACCGTCTACTAAATAAGTCAGCTCAATAAATTGCCCGGCTTGGGGAAGTTGCCAGTACTGATTGGGCAAAAGTTCAAAGCTGACCACATCTGGCGTCTCTTGCCGACGCTGCAAAACCTGAGCTTTTAGCTCAAAGCAATAAAGTAGCGGGTTTAGGCGTTTCGTCAGGTTGTTATAGGTATTGCTGCATAAATAGTCTAGCCTGTCACGGCCAAGTACATTTAGCGCAATTAAATTAAGTGTTGCAGTTAGTCTGGTTAGCTTGCTCATATCTGGGGTGGCAGCCATTTTGGCTTGTTAACTTATTATAGGGCTAACACCCGCTCAGACTTGCTTATAGCCACAAACAACACAGATATTATCAGTAAAAAATCAGATTTAAAGCCTATAACTTAACTATTTAAAGTAGTAATTACTTAGCAGCTGCATAGAAGTTGTCTCATCCTGGGTGCATGGCTGACAAAAAGTCCCTTTACCATCAATTGGCCCTTCATATTCCCAATTAAAGGTTTTAGCGTATTTACCTTTGTTGTCGACGACTTTAAGCTGCTGACCCTGAGGCAAAACAGTTAAGACTAAAGCGTTGGGAAAGCGCACCTGAAAACCTCTAACACCGTTTAAAGTCGCATGGCCCAGGTATTTAAGCGTCAATGGTTTTAAACGGCCCGCTTTACCATAGGCATATTCAATTTCACGAACTTGATTGTCTTTGATCCAAAATGAAAAATGTTCGTAGTTTTCAGCCCCTGGGGTGCCGGTTGAATAATTGGCGACTTGATTCAGCGCCAGAGCTGGAGCGGTGCTTAAAATCGTCAGCGTCAGACCTGTCAGGATTGTGATAACAGAACGTTTCATGTTCTGGTCCTCCCCATCTCGCAATTTGTTGCTAATATAGCAAAGCCTGATTTGCTTTTGCAGAAGTTGAGACAGGCTATTATTGAATCTTGACGCGATTTATATCTCTGTTGCGCTCATTGATTCTTGCTTGAGACAAAGCTATCATGCCCAACAAAACACAGGAAAAGCTTTATGAGCCAAAATCAACCTTTAGCTGGCCAGACGATTATCATTACAGGTGCAAGTGATGGTATCGGCGCAGTTGCCGCCCGTGAACTCAGCCGGATGGGCGCAACAATTGCCGTTGTTGGCCGCTCACCCGAAAAAACCCGCCGTGTGGCAGAAGCAGCCAAAGCTGAAGCCTTTATTTGTGACTTTGCCGAACTCAGCCAGGTTAAAAACTTGGCCCATAAACTGCTGGAACGTTATCCTCGCATCGACGTTCTGGTCAACAATGCGGGTTTAATCTGGAATCTGCGCAGCCTGACCCAAGACGGTCATGAAGTGACGTTTCAGGTCAATCATCTGGCGCCGTTTTTGCTGACCCAGCTTTTACACCCGCGCTTAGCTAAAAACAAAGCCCGGATTATTAATACTTCCAGCATCGGTAATCTGATGGGAAAAGTAAATCTCAATGATTTAGAGTTTGAAAAAGGCTATACGGCCATGAAGGCTTATACCACCAGCAAGCTTGAAAATATTCTCTTTACCAAAGAAATTGCCCGCCGCTGGAGTGCAGAAGGTATTCGCACGGCGAGTTTTCATCCTGGCCCAGTCGCGACTCAGTTTGGCAATAGCGCTAGTGCCTCAGTGCGCCTGCTGTATCACACCCCGCTCAAAAATCTGTTTTTAATCAGCGCCGAAAAAGGGGCTGACACCCTGATCTGGCTCGCCAGCACAACACCTGACAAAGACTGGAAAAACGGCGTCTATTACGTCAAACGCAAAGCGGGTCGCTTTAATCCAAGCTCAAATGACGAAGCTTTGGCCAAAGGGCTCTGGGAGAAATCGATGGAAATGGTCAAACCCTTTTTAAACTAAGTAGTCTGACTATTTTTTTAGAGCTTGAAGCCAAAACTGACGGATATCTTTTTCGTATTGCTCAGGCTGACCGTTCCATACGGCAGCATGGCGTCCGTGTGGGTAAAGCTTAAAGCGATGACCCTGATTAGCAGGGAAGGCTTTAAAAGCTTTTTCGACCATCCAGACAGGGGTTAAATCATCTGCCTGAGTCACGCTTACAAACGCTGGAATCGTTAAGTCTTTAGCCTGCTCAACCGGAGAGCAGGCTTTAAAATTAACCCCCAGACGCAGGCCACCCAGCAGCAAAACAGAATCATATAGCAGAGCCGGATGCCCAGGACTAAAGCTGACTTCTACCACTTCTCGCAGCGAAGTTGGGAAATTTTCTAAGAGCAAAGCTTTAACCTGGGGCATCTGTTTAAGTTCAGGCACAGCATTTAAAACCGACATACTGCCCATTGAACTGGACCACAGCATCATCTCGCTTTTTGGGTAGCGCTGGTGTAAATCTCGCACCACCGCTAAAACGTCCTCACGCTCTTTACAGCCATAAGCTGCGCCCTGCTGATTATTATCAGAGATGCCGTGATTGCGAAGCTCCAGCACAGCTAATCGAAAGCCCAGGCGTTTTGCTACACCCGCATAACGGGCCCCGTCTAGCCAGGTGCTGGTAATCCCAGGTACATGTAATAAAACCGGTAAATCAGGCTTATCAGCGGCTGACTCAGGCTTAAAAAGCCGGTAGTGAATTTTGAGCCCGTCCGTTGTTTGGGCATAAAAAGACTGAGCGGGTAAATTCTGGGTCTGCTCACAGCTGAGTTCTAAAGGTTTTGCCCCTTTATGATCTGGATGACCAGGTCGCATATCTGCATAAACGAGCTCTTTTCGAGCCGTGCTGCAGGTGCCAGGACGCTGCATGGCCCAGCGCTCTTGTCCATATTTAAAGAAGATAATTTTATCTGCCAGCTCGTTTAAGACCAGTAAACCAGCAAAAGGGATCGCTAACAGCAATAAACCCAAAATCTGGAGCAAAATGATTTGGATACGGCGCTGTCTGGATTTTGGTTTA
>CAJYHH010000409.1 GCA_913773825.1 Candidatus Sericytochromatia bacterium
ATTTTCGAGATGATGATAATAAGTCAGCGGCTTCTGAGATGTCAGAGTTTCTGGCTTGTTTTGCCAGTCAGCCAGAAAGGACAGGGCTTTTTCGACCGTCTGGCGGGTTTTAAAAAACAAATCAGCATTCAGGGTGCCATGGGCCATCGGGCCGACTTCAACCGTGATGTCGCGCTGGCCCACAGAGGGCAAATAAGGGCTGCTGTCAGCTGGGCTGGGATTAAAGTAAATCTGGACGTGCTGATCCTGAGCCAGATGGGCACAGAGATTACGGGTGAGTAGATCGTCTAAAGCATCGGGGCGTGACAAAATCAGGGTGACACCCATATTAGAGGTCGTGTTATGAAGATCAAAAATAAAGTCAGCGCCGCCCAGATTAGTAGACAGTACTTTGGCGCGCTGGGCTTCATAAGCGGCTAAGTCTGGATTGTTCAGGTCAGCCAGTACAAAACTGCGGTTAAGATCTTGATCCAGATAACGTCGACAGGCTGCTGTGGCGCCTGGATTGCCCAAATAAGTCTCAACGCGAAAGGGGTAGTCAGCCCATTGAGCTGGTGGGATTTGCCAGAGTTTATAAAGATAGATTCCACCCAGTTCGTTGCCATGGGTGCCGCCAACGATCACAACGCGTTGCATAGTTTATCCTCCAGACTTTACAAGCCGGATAGCTGAGAGTAGCCTTTAAAAGGTGTCCGGACCTCTATTGAAACACAGATGCAGACTGAGCCGGAACTGCCTGATGATCACTGATTACGCCCGCTGGAGATTTTGTTATGAAACTGCTAAGCACTCTGAAAACCACTCTGAAAACCACTCAACTTGCCAAACTATCCCTCAATTTTTTGCTGCTAGGTCAGCTGGGTTTAAGCAGCTTGCCTGCTTTGGCTGGTGAGTCCTGGAAGCCGTTTACAGCGTTTGAATTGGGTCTGATGTTTTTAGACCCCAAAGGTTTAAGTGAAAACGCTGATGCCAGTTTAGAAAATCTGTTTGCGGTCAGCGGTAATCTCATGAATGAAGCGCCTGAAGGTGCTTTGTCAGCTGTGCGTCCCTTAGGTGAATCGATTCAGGGACTGCGTAATCAGGTGATGTCGGTAGCCAAAGGCCAGAGTGCGGCAATTGATCCTTTATTAAAGCCTTATCAGGTGCTGGACTCAGCTGGCCTTAACTATGAGCAGATTGATTTGCCCAATAAACCTGAACTGCGCAGTCTGGTGGAGCGCAGCAATGAAGTGCTCAAAAAGATTTATCGCATTAGCGGCACGGTTAAGCTCTCTGAACAATTGCTGCCGCCGCTCAAAAATGATTTAGGCAAACTAAAAGGCAGTGATCCTCTGCATAAAGCCTCGCTGGGCATTGTGGCGATTTCGCTGGCCAATCTCAATGTGGGTGCGGGTCAGTCAGCCGCTAAGCTCCGTTCTGAACTTGAAGCCCTGCAGCAGCAGGTTGAGCGCAAACTAAAAGAAACCCAGACTACAGTAACAGCTAACCCATTTAATGCTGTGGGATTAGGTGAAGACATTCAGGTCTTAAGTAGTATGGCCGGAACCCTAACACGTGCTTCGGGTGCTTTAACGGATGCTGGGGCTAAACTACCGGGCTTATTAAGCAGTCTGCAGGGTGTTGTCAGCGCGCTTAAAAGCTAAAAGTTAAAGCTGTTCTCTTTACGGCTCTGGACTCTAAAGATTAGGCTAATATTAGCCTGATCGACAAAACGGGATGCTTTGATGCGCGTGAGTTCTCATTCCGGCCGCCGATTTGTAGTACGTTTATTGAGCTTTTGCTTGCTGACAGCCAGCTTGACGGCCTGTGCCTCACGTCAGGAGAGTCAGCAGCTACAAAGCGCTGACTTTGGCCTGGTCTTATTAAGTCCTGATGCAAGCCGCCCTTTACCTGAAGAAATTAGAGGTATGTTTACGGCGACAGTTGGCCATCTCGATCTTTTGCCGACATCGATTAAAGGTTGGTTGAGTTCCCTTGCGCCAGCTTTAAAAGAGCTTGAAGAACGTACCCTTGAACTTGCCCAACGCCAGCCCCAGACGCTGGAAAGTGCTTTGTCTCCTTATCGTTCGCTTGGGCGTTATCCCATTGTATTTGAGCAGGTTAAAGTTCCCGCTGATTTAGAATTAGCGCCTGTTGTAACAGATGCTAATCAACAGCTTAAGCAGGCTTGGCGGGCCAATGCTGCCGTATGGCTTGCAACTGGGTTGGAG
>CAJYHH010000410.1 GCA_913773825.1 Candidatus Sericytochromatia bacterium
ATGTAAGGTTGTCAGCGCAATCCCTTCTGGATGATGGGCCATCACCAGATCAATTCCAGCGCCTTTTTGGTTCAGACGATCAACCAGCATCAGTTCAGATGGGCCAACATCAATGCCAACAAAGACATGTTGAATATCCCGATCGGGATCTCCCCAGAGCAGACGTGTATCTGGATAAGGGTTGTTTAGCAGGTCTTTATCAAAACGCTCCTGCTCCTTGGCCGAAAGTTCGTGATAGAGTTCGCGCTGTTCCTCAAGCGCTTCCTCAACGGCATCACGACCTCTGGGATCAGCATCAATCCCCATCGTTACGGCCAGCTTATAAATATCCCAGATACGCACGGCAATCCTCCAGAGTCAAAGTCCTACTTAATTGTAAGGGATGCCATCCAGACACAGAAGCTAGTGCAAGGAAATTGGCTCTTCATTGCGGCTTCTAGCCTGTTTCTCCTACAATACTTCCAGAACAACACGGAGGAAACTATGGATCTATTTATCGATACAGCTAACATTGACGAAATTCGCGAAGCCGCAAGTTGGGGTGTTCTGGCAGGTGTAACCACTAACCCTTCATTGGTTGCCAAAGAAGGCCGTAAACACAAAGACGTGATTCTTGAAATCGCTGACATTGTAGACGGCCCGCTCAGCATTGAGACCGTCAGCCTGGATGCAGAAGGCATGCTCAAAGAAGCTCATGACTTTGCAACCTGGACTCCCAACGCTGTCATTAAAGTACCGATGACTGCAGAAGGCATGAAAGCCGTTAAACAGCTGTCTGCTGAAGGCATTAAAACTAACGTGACGCTGGTCTTTTCTTCAAACCAGGCTCTGCTGGCAGCAATTGCTGGTGCGACTTATATCAGCCCCTTTGTTGGTCGCCTCGATGATATCGGTGAAGACGGCATGAAATTAATTGCTGAAATCCGCGCGATTTACGATCAGTATTTCTTTGAGACAAATATTCTGGCAGCCAGCATCCGCCACCCGCGTCACGTCACTGACGCAGCTAAACTGGGCGCTGATGTTGCAACTGTTCCTTACAAGATTCTCAAGCAGATGTTTCAGCACCCACTGACCGATGCTGGCATCGAGAAGTTTCTGTCAGACTGGAAAAAGCACACGGATCAGCATGCATAAACAGGGTTTTAGCATGAAGACAGCGCTAAATCTGGCGCTACTGCTCAGCCTGACGGTTATGAGCGGCTGTGAGCAGATTCAGTCGGCCTGGAACGAGCCTGCCAAGCAGATGGAAAAGCTGCAAAAAGATAATCGTAAGCTTGAGCAGGAAGTCAAAGACCTCAAAGAAAAAGTCGCCACCGCTGAAGCAGAAGGCGTCATGAATAAAGTGCTGGTTGCCCTTTATGATTTACGCCATGCTTTAGAAAAATACGCCCAACAAAACGAGGGCAAATATCCGGTTGCTGACAATATCACGGAACTTCAAGGTCGCCTTAAGAGTTATCTGCCTGAGACCTTTGAAGTGGATCCGGCCTATCTTGAGCGGATTCGTTCCCAGCAAAAGGGCTATATCATGATCGCCAACGTCAAAGGACGTGAGATCGTGGTCAGCAATTTGCTTTAAAACCGTTTAAAGCCCATCTAATATCGGAAGCACCTGCCTGACCCAGGCCAGACGCTCCCGGTAGTGATGGGCTTTTTCAGCTGGATACTCCCCATAACGCAGCAGCTTATGCAAACTCAGAGATACTAAACAGGTCTTTAGTCTGAGCGTGAGATCTTTGGCTTCTGCTAAAGCTGTGGGTAAGTTCTGGCAATAAACTTTAAACAGCTCAGGAATTTGCTCGGGCGCGTAATAAGTTAATAGCTTGGCCAAGTCAAAGATAAAATCTCCGCTGCGGCATTCATGCCAGTCAATTAGCCCCTGGACCTCACCCTCTAAAACAATCAGGTTCCCTGGCTTAAAATCCCCGTGTAACAGCCATTGGGGTGAAGCTAAAGAAAATCCTCCAGACTGTTCAAGCCCTTCAAGTCCATGGTCTAGTCTGGTAAACAGCTCATTTAAAAGTTCTGGCTCCTGATAACAAAATCTCAACTCATCGTCTTGAGCCCATATTAAACGCTGAGGCCGGAGCAAAAAATCCCGCCAAGGCTCATGAACGGTCTGTGGCAAAGGCCAGCGCGGTAGCGGAGCAGCGATTAACTGATTTAAGAGCTGACAGAGTACAGGCCAATAAAACAGCTGCTCTGACTCTGGTAGCTCACTCAGCACCTTACCTTCAAGCCGAGCTTGCAACAACCAGCTGATTTGGTCAGCAAGGCCAGTTGCCACAACTTTTGGCACAGGCAAATACTGACCTAACCACTGCCAGGCCAGATCTTCCGCTTCGTTAATTCCAGGTAGACCACTTAATTTAAGCACAACTGATTGCCCCACCCATTCACAGGCATAAACTGTGCGATGAGGGGTCAGGCTTAACAGGCGAGTTGTTTGAAAATCCTTTAGTCGATTAGATAATCGATCAGAAATTTCTTCAGGCTGCCAAATTGGCTGAAGCGGCTCAAAGGCTGACATAGTGTTAATTTAACCCTGATTTTACTTAATCGCCTAGAGCAGGCGTCTGAACTTTTTCAAGTTGTCTGTGCAATTCCTCTTGTGCCTAAGCCTGCATCGCTGTAATATGAATTTCGGAATGTGACCCTTGAATTAACAACTTCTTAAGTTGTTATTATAAAAGAGCACATAGCTGGAAACAGCTTTAGTGCCGATGTAGCTCAATATGGTAGAGCAACGGTTTTGTAAACCGTCGGTTGTAGGTTCAAGTCCTATCATCGGCATTGCACCATCC
>CAJYHH010000411.1 GCA_913773825.1 Candidatus Sericytochromatia bacterium
ATTTATTAAACAGCATTACCTTCAGGCGCTTGAAGAAGAACAATTTGACAACTTGCCTGCCCCGGTTTATACCTCTGGCTATATTCGCCAGGTTGCGCGCTTACTCGGGCTTGACGATGCGCCACTGATTAGAAATTATCAGCAAAATCGCCAGCAAGCCAGTGATATAGCTGCTGTTGATACCCTTGCGGGAGCTGTTTTTCCCGTTTTGTCTCAGCGTGATGGTCGTCGTATTGAAACCATCAAGCTTTCTACCCCTCAGCCGGTCGCAACAGACCCTGTTGTTTCTGTCCAGGCGATTGTTCCGGCCCCTCAATCAGTTCATCCAGGAGAAAGTGTTCAAGTTATGGAACAGACAGCTTATGCCCCCCAGACTGCTCCCCAAAAACAAGTGATTGAAACCATCGAAGGTGCACGTAAAGAAGCGCTTGCCATGCGTCACCAAACTGAGCAGTTTGCTGATCAGGTTTTGCTTCATCTCGAACAAGAAATCCAGAAAACCCTTGGTATTGTTCGCAATGGTCGTTCTTATCTGCAAAAACGCCTGAACAGCTATCAGTTTTAAGTTTAAATAACATCTTTTAACAAGCTGTTGGTGGCTAAATAAAGCCCGCCAACAGCTTGTTTGTTTTAAGGGTTTCTATCAGGCTTAACTGAACTTTAAAGCTTAAAAGGCCTATTGCTAAACCTCAAACGGGATGCCGACGCATGACTCAAGTGTTTTTTCTCTATATAATTTTTAACGACACAGTAAACACGTTTGGAGCTCCATATGGGTAATGTTCATTTCTCGGGCCAGCATCGCGATATCCCCAGCTATGCCCTGAATTCTCCCCGGGACAATGTTTTAGAAAGCAAAAATATTCGTTTTCACATTGGTGGACAATACCTGACGGATCTCAGCGATAAAGGCATCAAGCGCTTTATCGAAAAAAACTACAACGATAAAACGGGTTTCTTAGGTGGCATTGGTCTTGGTTGGGGTGGTAAAGATCTTGAATTTAAAGAGGTCAAAGCCTTTATTCAGGCTGCCGCTGCTAATGCCGACAAACTCCAGGGGATGAGCTTTGACCTGACGGACCCTCAACTGGGCCTATTTGATGATGACGATGTCAAAGTCGATGATATTCGCCATAGCTTTAATATGGAATATAAGCCCGTGCAGGGAACGTCCTCAGGAACTTCTGCCGGTGAAGTCTCATTTGTCGAAGCTACAAAAGTGCGTTATGACATGCGCGAAGCCCGCAGTGCAGAAACCAAAGCCCAGGATGCCTTTAAAGGTGTGCAGTCGAGCCATCGCGACCTGCAAAAAAATCTGCAGTCAGCCATTAAAGATCGCGATCGGATTGCCTCTCGCATTGGTGATAATGCGGTTCAGCGTCTGGCTGAAATTGACGGCAAACTCAAAAGTTTTGAATCCGATTTAGGTTCGATCAACAAAGATATTTCTAGCGTTCGTCAGCGCCTGACTCAGGATCATGTGCCTGAGTCTGAGCGTCGTGAGCTGCGTCTGACTCTTCGCGGTATGGAATCCGAGAAAAAAGATCTCGAAGATGAATACCGCAAAATGAAAAAAGAGCTTAGCGAAAAGCATGGCTTCTGGAGCTTCTTAGGCGGTGGCAGCACCATGGAAGACCTGCGTCGGGCCAATGCCAAAGTTGAATCTGCCCAGCGCGCGGTTGAACAACATCGCCCTGAACTTGAGGCTTCCCGCAACCGTTTACAAGACGCAGTGCGCCGCCGTGAAGCGGTGGAACGTGGAGAAAGCCTAAGTGATCTGGATGCTGCACCACCCGCTGATGAGCCGAGTGCTCCCAGTGCCCAGGCTGCGACACCCGCTGCCACGCCAGGCGCTCCTGCCGGTACACCTGAACGTCCTGCAGCAGCAGACAATACAGCTGCTCCGACAGCGCCGGCTGCTGACGGCACACCAATTGGTGAACAGCATTTGCAGCGCATTATCGCTTTACCAGCCGATCAGCAGACTGCTGCTTTAGCACAGATTCCAGAGTCTGACCGCCAGGCCTTTTTAGGCATGACCGATGAATATCTCTATGCAGGTCGAGCTGAAAACCCACTGGGTCTTAAAGCCGAAGATCATGAGCCGATTGTTCAGCAGCGCGAAACTTTGGCTAAACTGCGCTTAAACGGTCTGCTCAGCTGGGGTGAAAATGCCCAGAAGAGCTATCTGGAGCGCGTAGATGGCGGGACAAAAAATGAACTGCTGGCCCAACTTGAGCAAAATCTCTTTGATCAGCAGTTAAGCGCTCAAGCCCAAGCTTTGCGTGATCGTCTCAAACAAGCCACAGCTGAAGTGCCTGTTCCGCCCAGTGCAGAAACCCCTGTCACTCCAGCTGCACAAGCTGCTGTTCCTGCTCAGCCGGGTCAGACTGCTCAGCCCCCAGCTGCTGATGCACTATTAGGCCGCTTTACTCAACTGGAAGCCAATGAGCAGGACGCCTTTTTCTCAGCTCAGACTTTAGATCAAAAAGGTCAGATTTTGATGGGGCTGGCCCAGCTGAACTTTGAAGATCAGGCGACTCGTGAGCGTTTAAGCAAATTGATGTCACCAGATGACAAGCAGACTTTGGTTAATCAGCTGGCTGCGATTCGCGATGCTCAGGGCAGTACGCCTCATCCTCGCAACACAGAGTTAAATATGCTGCTGGGTATGTTTGCTAATCAAGGTGTCACGCCCAAAGCCACCGCTCCCGCTCCGGCTGCTCCGGCACCTGAGCAAACCGCTACGGTCCAGACTGAAGCGGTACCCGTTCAGCCTGCGACTGTTCAAGCTGCGCCAGCTCCAGAAACCGCTCCGCTGATTACTGAAGAAGCCCCTGCTCAGCCTGCGGCTCAACCCGTTCAGCGCCCTGCGCAGCAAGCGGCTGCTCAGCCGGCTCAGAAGCCGAAACCTAAACCCCAAGCTCAAGCGGCTCAGCCCGCTAAACCTGCTCAGCAGCCTGCTGCTGCTGCCAATAAGCCTGTGACAGACGCGGAAGTTGAATGGGCTCAGACTTGGGCTGCCAAAGTTGAAAAAGGTGAAGTTCAGCCAAGTGATGCTGATAAAGCGCGTTATGAAGATATCTTCCGTCGCGCGCAGGCTGAAGAAGCCGCTGCGCCTGCTGCAGCCGCTAAACCCACCCCAACTGCAGCTTCTACACCGGCACCTGCCTCAACAGCTGCTCAGGCTAAACCCAATGCAGCTGAGCTCGCCAAAGAACTTGAGCAAATGGATGCCAATAGCCGCATGCAGGGCTTTGCCAGCCTGAATCTTGAAGGTAAAAGGGCCGTGTTCCCAAAACTGTCACAGGGTGCTCAGGTTGAAACTCTGCTTGCACTGGCCTTTGACGCCAGCTTTGAGGCTGATCGCAAAGGTTTAATTGCGGGTCTGGATGCTGGCACAAAGCAAAAGCTGGCTAAAGCTTATAACGAGGGTTTACCCGCTGCTGAAATTATGAAAGATGAAGCGCCCGATTTAGCGCCTGCCATGCGTAAAATCATCCAGGAACTTGGTGCTAAAGTTCAGCCGCCAGTCGCTCAGTCCGCTGCGCCTGCTCAGGCTTCTGTGGGTCAAGCTGCCCCCAATATGACGCCTAAACCTGTTGAGCCTGTGCAGTCAGTTCAGCCCACGATGTCAACGGCTGCGCCCCAGTCAATTGTTGAGCCACCTGCGGCTCCGCCACCGGGCCGGATTGATATGAAAGCCCAGATTAATCAGCTGAGCAACATTCTGAAAGAAAAAAGCTACTTTGGTATGGGCGGTGTGAGTAATGCTGCTGGCATGCAGGAGTTAGTCGGCCAGATCTGGGGTATGGGCACCGATAAAAATATCAACGATATGGCTAAACTGCTGGTGGCAGAAGGCCAGTCTCAGGTTTTAGCCAATGTACTCGTCAATGAAGGCGTTCAGGCAGATGGCATTATGAAAGTTATGGGCGCACCAGGCTTTCCGGTTAAAACTTTTATGAATAAAGTGGATGACTCACGCGCTTATCTGATGCTGCAGTCTCTTTCAGAAATTGCAACTCGTAAAGATGCAAGCGGACAGCGCGCTCAGGCCATGATTGTGGAAACCGTTGATGCTTATAAATCCGGCTGGGATCGTGAAGAGCCCTTTAAGCGGATGAAAACGGCGGCTCAGGCTTCTGGTCACTGGCAACAGCTGCCCAAAGCGGTTCGCGATAAAATTGACGGCATGCTTAACTCCTTCTGGAACTAAGCAGCAGAGTCCATCTCAACAACTTATATTTGGGTCAATGACCTTCGGCTTATTTAAAACTGATTTTATAATAAGCCGGAGGTTAATGACGGCGGTCCTACCTGATTATGAGCGGGCTTATGATTATCTGATGGACTTTTTGACTCTGGCTCGTGATGCAGCCGGGCTAACGACTCGGCATCAGGCTTACACCATGGTTGAAGGGGGATTTAGGTTTTTTTCGCCGTCGGATTAAGCCTAAACACGCTTTAAGGAGCTTGCCTGCAGAGGCTCAGGCCTTTTGGGCTCTGCCAGAATCTTCTGTAAGCGCTTAGGCCTTTTGTTGCTGGTTTGCACCCTCTCAACTTCCGGTAGGGCCGCATGTTAGAATACCTTTGACCTATTTGAAAGGCTGATGCGACCTGCATTTAATCCATGAGTTCTACGCTGAGTTCACCCCTAAACCTCAATCCGCTTATTCCGCAAACCTCATCTCCTGATTTACTTTCAAAGTCATCCAGTACTTATGATCTGAGTCTCAGACTTAAGGCCTGTCGTTTTTCGGCTTTTGACTTTGAAACCACGGGTTTATCCGCTGTGAGGGATCGGATTGTTGAAATTGGTGCTGTGCGCTTTACGCCTGGGGATCCTGAGATACAGCGTTATCAACAGTTGATTAATCCCCAGATGCCCATACCTGAAGCTGTTATTGAAATTCATGGAATTACTGATTCTGAAGTTGCATCTGCCCCTGATTTTAGCGCCATTGCGGCTGAGTTTCAGGGCTTTTTAGAGGGCAGTATTTTACTCGCTCATCATGCGGCTTTTGATGTCGCTTTTTATACCTGTGAGCTACGCCGCGCGGGCATCGATCCTCAGTCCGTCCTGGTTTTAGATACTTATCATCTGGCGCGTAAAATGTTTCCCGAAGCTCCCAGCTATAAACTCGGGAATCTGGTTACGCAGTTTGGGATTGATATGGAGGGCGCAGCTCATCGCGCTCTGCCTGATGCGTTGGCCTGTGCCAGATTATTTGAAGTCTGTACGGCTACTTTGCCCGAAGGGGCTGATACAACACTTGAAGAGTTGATTAAGCGCTATCCTCAATGTCGAGTGGGAATGAATGATCTTGACCCAGCTGGGCACCCTGCCCAGGGCTCACTGCGTACGGCAATCAGCAATCAGCAGGATGTCATGATAGAATACCGAAACGCTCGCAATGAGGTGCTGCAACGTCGGATTTCGCCGATTCTGATGGGAGGCTATGGCCGCTACAGCTATGTTGAGGCCTATTGCCATCTTCGCCAGGAAAATCGCCAATTTCGAATTGATCGCATTCAAGGCGTGAGCGACGCGCTACCTGTCGCAGGCTAGAATCTTAACGGTTATTTGAGTTCAGCCTCTAGTCAAACTCGATTCAACGGTAGCGGCAATTTGTGGGTTTACATCATCATGACACGTGGAACCCGACACAAGTTTTTTTCGCATCCTGTCTATATTGTTAAATAATGTTTAATTTTTCATGCTGATTATTAATCTCATGTTAAAGTTAAAGGTGATCGTCCCAGTTTGTACTCCCTTTTAGAGGTGACTCTTTCAATGAAGAAACAGCTTCTTACCGCGATTTCTACCGTTTTACTTGCTAGTACTGCTTTGGCTGCCTGTGCTCCGAGTCTGCCCGCCGGATTTCAGCGCACACCTGTAAATTCTTCTGCTATAAGCGCTCAGACTTCTGGCCGGACCACGGCTAGCAGCATGAGTGTTGCCAAACAGCAGATGGCTGCTCGTCAGGCTAAAACACCCGTTGTCCGGGGTTCTCAGCCTGGTGCTGCGGCACCGGTTTTACGTAATACAGCTCGCTTTGACACACCCCAATGGGTACGTGACGCTGTGTTTTACCAGATCTTTCCTGAACGCTTTTTCAACGGTAATCCTAAGAATGACCCGCAGGGCACTGAACCCTGGGGCAGCAAGCCGACCATTACTAACTATATGGGCGGCGACTTAGACGGCGTCATTCAGAAACTGCCTTACCTCAAAGAGCTCGGCATCAACGCCATTTATTTTAATCCAGTGTTTGAAGCGCCGACGTCTAACCATAAATACAATACTGCCGACTACATGAAGCTCGACAAGTCCTTTGGCGACATGGGCACTTTTAAGCGTCTGATTGACGCTGCTCATGCCCAGGGCATTAAAGTTGTGCTGGATGCGGTCTTTAATCATTCTGGCGAAACGCACTGGGCATTCCAGGATGCGATCAAAAACGGTCCTAAGTCTAAATATTGGAACTGGTACCTGATTCACGGCTTCCCGGTTGTGATGGACCCCAAACCCAATTACGAAGCCTGGTGGGGTTTTTCAACTCTGCCCAAATTCAACGAATACAATCCTGAAGTTCGCAAATATCTCTATGAGGTTGCTGAATTCTGGACCAAACAAGGCATCGATGGCTGGCGCTTAGATGTTCCCAACGAAGTCCGTGATATGCAGGTCTGGCGCGACTTCCGCAAAGTTGTCAAAGGCATCAACCCGAATATCTATATCGTCGGCGAAATCTGGGGTGACGGTTCACCCTGGCTGCAGGGCGACCAGTTTGACGCTGTTATGAACTACCAGTTCCGCGATCAAGTGTTTAACTTCTTTGTGAACAACAAAGCCAATGTTGATGAAATTGACTGGGGTCTGGAATCCCTGCGTAATCGTCATCCTGAAGGCGTGACCTATACGATGTTTAACGTCCTGGGCAGCCACGATACAGCGCGTATGGTAACCATGGCCAACAAAGACATGAATCTGGTTCGCCTGATGGCGCTGTTCCAGATGACCTATGTCGGCGCGCCGGTTATCTATTACGGTGACGAAATTGGGATGGAAGGCGAAATGGATCCAGATTGCCGCCGTGCTATGCCCTGGAATCCTGCTCAGTGGAATCAGGAGCTACGGACTTATTACAAGCGCCTGATTCAGATTCGCAATCAGTACCCGGCTCTGCGTCGCGGCAGTTTCCGCAGTCTAATGCGCCATAACGACAACCGCACCTTTGCCTATCTGCGTGAAGACGCTCAGTCTAAAATTATGGTTGTTATGAACAACAACACAGTGGTTCAGGATGTCCCCATCGATACTGCACGTGTTAATGTTCCTGACGGCAATCTGAAAGATCTGATCACGGGTAAGACTTATCCGATCCGCAATGGTCAGGTGAGCTTCCCGCAAATGGCTCCCAAATCCGGTTTAGTCCTGGAATGGACTCGCTAAAACGAGCTTGAGATAAGCTCTTAACAAGATTAAAAGGCCCCTTTTGGGGCCTTTTTTTATGGGCTGTTGTGCAGCTTGTCAGTGTTGTTTCTGATGATGTGCTGATTATGGGCTGGTTATTTGCTAAAAGCAGCTTAGCGATAATAAACCGTGCGACGTCTGCGGGTGGCCGCAAAGACTAATGCTGCCAGCATCAGTATCACAGCAGCCACAATCAGCCAGGTAGTTACAGGGGTGCCCATGACGTCAGCGTCATCTAAGTCAGCGGCTACACCACGGGCTTCGTTGCCGAGTTTATCAAGCTGGGCTTCGGTTTGACGGCCGACTTTTTGGGTTTCGCGATCAAGTGTATTGCCGAGTTTACTGGCTTCGCTCTGAATTTGCTGCAGATCATTTTTGCCATCGTTGTTGATATCTGTATCACCTGGCCCAGGGTGGCTATCGCGGTCTGGACGGCCGGTAAGGGTCTGATTCGCCATCTGGACCGGATGATCGGTAAATTGGGCCTGGGCCGTGCCGCAAAGGCCTGTAACCAGCAATAGAGCCAGCGAGAGCTGAGAGAGTTTGTTGAGTTGATTACTTTGGCGCATAAAAAATCCTCCTTGCAAATACCCTGACTGTGAGCATAGCTAAATGTTTATCAGAAACGTATCAAGGACAGGCCTTAAGCCATTAAAAGAGAACTAAAACTTGAGCTTTAGCGAAGCGTCAGCTAAGTGTTTAAGAGAAATCCTCAAACTTGCAAGCTCTGATGCTGAGCCGCGCGTCGGCAGCTTAGCTGCCACCGCGCGGCTTGCAACCTGTGTTATCGTGAACAGGTAAAAGTGATTCTCAGGGATGGAGAAACGCAGATGAGCGCAAGCTGTCAGATTGGATTTGATGTTGGTGGCACAAGCCTGAAAGCCGCTTTAGTGGCAGAGGGTCAGATACTTGAAACCGTCTCCGCAGAAACCCCGGTTGAACAGTCTCAGGCTGAGGCTGTTGCGGTGATGGCTGACTTGATTGAACAGTTAAAAAAGGCTGCTGCTCAACGTGACTTACACGTTACCGGTGTTGGCATGGGGATTGCAGGCCTTGTGGACTATACCCGAGGCTACGTGATTACGGCCCCGAACCTGCCAAACTGGAAAGACTTTTCCTTGGCAGAGCAGCTCAGCGCTAAAGTGGGCCTGGGCGTCAAACTCGACAATGATGTGCGCGCGATGGCGATGGGTGAACTCGCGTATGGTGCAGGTCGTGGTGCTCGACATATGCTTTGCCTGACAGTGGGTACGGGTGTCGGCAGCGCGATTATTATCAACGGAGAGATCTATCGTGGCGCCAGTTTAACAGCTGGTGAGTTTGGCCATGTCATGGTGATCGCTGAAGGCGGGCGCAGCTGTGGCTGCGGCAATCGTGGCTGTTTAGAAACCGTTGCCGGAACTGAGGCTATTTTAAGTCTGGGCAGACGGTATTTAGAGCGTGGTTTGGCGCCTGTTTTAGCTGAAAAGCTTACGCAAAATGGCGGGCAGTTAACGCCTAAACTGATTGCCGAAGCTGCACTAGCTGGTGATATGGGCTGTGTCTCACTCTGGAATGAAATTGGACACTGGCTGGGCATCGCGCTGGCCGGTGCTGTGAACTTTATTAACCCTGAGCAGATTGTGATTGGCGGGGGCATTGCCCAAGCTGGTGCATTGCTCTTTGACCCGATTCAGCGTGTGATTCAGTTTCACGCTTTTGAACGACCGGCCCAAGCCGTTAAGCTAATGCCTGCAGCCCTAGGGGCTGAAGCTGGCATGATTGGCGCTGCTGCATTGGCCCAACAGGCATAAGAGGAAGGAAACACATTATGGCCTTGCGTAAAACCAAAATTGTTGCAACTGTCGGTCCCAGTACCGATACTCCTGAAATTATCGAACAACTGATTCTTGAAGGCGTTAACGTCTTTCGCATGAACTTTTCACATGGCACCCATGAGGACCATTTGCGGCGTTTAGAATACATTCGTGAAGCCAGTCGCAAACTGGGTGCGACTGTCGGCGTGCTTCAAGATTTGCAGGGGCCAAAAATCCGGATTGGTGACGTTGAAAATGGGGCCGTCACGATTAAAAACGGTGAGACGTTTTTAATCGGCACAACACCGGTTGTGGCAACTTCTGAACGAGCTTCTGTCTCTTACCCTTATTTGATGGAAGACATTACAGTTGGCGAACGGGTCTTGATTGACGATGGCAATCTTGAGCTTAAAGTTACCGGCATTACAGAAGATGCGCTGGTCTGTGAAGTGGTTCATGGGGGTGTGCTCAAACCGCGTAAAGGGGTCAATTTTCCGGATGCGACCATGCAGATCTCTGCGCTGAGTATAAAAGACCGCACAGACTTAGAATTTGCTGTTGAACACCAGCTGGATTTTGTTGCAGTATCGTTTGTGCAGCGTCCTTCTGACATTATGGAAACCAAAGATTTTCTGTCTTCTAAAGGCGTGTATATTCCGGTTATTGCCAAAATTGAGCGCCAGGAAGCGATCAACAATATGGCCGCGATTATTGATATCGCTGATGGCGTTATGGTCGCCCGTGGTGATCTTGGCGTTGAGATTCCGCCTGAAGACGTGCCCTTGGCTCAAAAGCAGATTATCAGGCTTTGTAATCAGGCTGGTAAGCCTGTTATAACAGCAACACAGATGCTTGACTCCATGATTCATAACCCCCGTCCGACCCGTGCTGAAGCCTCTGATGTCGCCAACGCGATTTTAGACGGTACAGATGCTGTGATGCTCAGTAATGAAACGGCTGCTGGGCAGTTTCCACTGCAGGCGGTACGCACCATGCATAAAATTGCGCTGGTGATCGAATCTGAAATGAGCAAACAGTTTAACGGTAAGCTGCCGGTAGGCGCTCAGAATATTGCGGCTTCAGTCGGCGCTGCTGCCTGTCAGATGGCTTATTATCTTCATGCTACAGCGATTATTTCTGCCACCATGGGCG
>CAJYHH010000412.1 GCA_913773825.1 Candidatus Sericytochromatia bacterium
GTACGCTGCAAGCCCAAAACCGCGCTCAGAGCCGCCCGCAACAAACGCCTGTTCAGACACCTGTCCGTGCAGGCCTGGAAGCCCGCTTTAGCACAGCCGAAGCGGTTCCTGCTGAACTGCTGACCCAGATTACTCAACAAGCCCAGGCCTATGCTGACGATCTCAGCCGCCGCCGCGAAATTGACTTTTTTCGCATACATGCCAAGCCAGTTGGGCTTAAATTTAGTCTAAATGGCAATAGCGCCTGGCTCTTAAGCTTTTTAGGCAGCTCACGGGATCGCCAGGATCTTAATCTTGAGTTACGCGCTTTTGCTGGCAGCCAGCTTGGCCTCAATCTGAATTATTCAGGTCCAGTCACTCTGGGACGCTCCCTTGCGGCTCTAAACGGCCCCCCTGATCAGACTCAGCGCAGTCGCTCTGCTAACAATCCCTTTAGCTTTGAGCTGATCACGGGCTTACCTGGCCAGGGCGTGACAGATACTTACGGCGACTATTTAAACGGCTTAGGCCAGTACCTGCGTTACCGTTATCAGGCTCAGCCGATTGAATTTGACGATGCGCCCCTGATTTTTGCTATCCAGCATCAGGGTCAGCTTCAAGGTTTTGCCTTTTTAAATCAGCGTAATCGCCTGATTTTGGGTGAACGTAAATATGCTGATGTCCAGAATGTGGCCGTTGTATCTACAGATCGCCGTCTGCTTGGCAGCTATACTCTGATTGGCTTTAACCCCAAAGTTGCAGCGAATGCTGAACCAGACTACAAAATCGAAAATCATCCAGAATTTGGCACACTGGTTCAGTTCGGCGAGCTATAAGCATCTGCGATCTGCTTGCCGTGTGGCGTCTAGATATGATGGGATAAGGTTATGAAAACAAAGATTTCACTGTTAACAATTTTAAGCGTTCTCTTATTTGGCGCTTGTGAAGTTCCGCAGGCACCTTTAGGCGGCGGCGTCAGACCTTCTGCTATTCCATCAGAGTCACCGGATAACGGCGATCCCCCCTGCTTACAGACCTTGCAGTGCATTATCGACGAAACCACTAATAATAGCCTGCGTAAAGATACCCAGGACATCATCAACCAGCTGTTTGTGACCGGTGAGCCCGAATATACCCGACTCTGTGAAGGCCAGGCTCAAGAACTCAGCACCCGCCTCCCGCAGTGTAGGAAGTAGCCCAGCTTCGCTGGAAGTGGTGGGTTTTGCAAAGCTACGCTTGCGACCTCCGTCACCGATTTGAGTGCTTTTTAGGGCATATACTTGCTTTTGAAGCCGGAAGTTGACCTAAGACAGCACTCACTACAGCAACATTTTAGCCAACGTTACCGGCACGGTTCATAGTAGAACCCCCTCTGGAACACTTTTGGCCTTTCTCTGGTAAAAAACCCCGTTCATCCGGGGTTTTTCTTTTTTGTTGGTTTTAAGGTATCGAAAAAATAGACCCTCTGACTTCACAGACACATAACAGAAAATACGTCGATAGGTGAGCATCCGTGTTTTCCGCAGAAAAGTCTGTCTCAGGAATGAATGTCAGCCAAAAGAAACCTCAGCAAGGAGAACGGCCATGACTCAGATAGTTGTTGGATCTTCAGCTTTTGGGGAATCGCGATATGGATATTGAAGAGCCTTTGATATCTGTTGGCCAAATAAGATTTAGGCAGAAAGACTTCTACCTTATTTTTCTTCTATCTGAACAAGAGGATAAACCTTCACCCTATGTCATCTATCGCCAAAAGGATTTATATGTGCCCTTGTTTTGTGACTATCAAGAATTATTTGATTACGCCAGCAACAACATCTTTATTGGGAAGAAACTAGAGGAATCGGATATTGAGCCTTTTACACCTGGTGATGGGATAATAAATCTCGATGCAATTGCTGCCTGGATAGGTTCATCTGAACCATTTCATCCAGATGGATTCCCCTCTTATGGAACCATCTTAAGCACATGGTGTTTCTTTATTGATTTTACTTACTCTATTCGCACACCCTTTGATGTTTATAACCTGCTCAAAACAGCCTTGCCGTCTAAAATATTAAAGAATCGTTACTTCAAAAAAAGAAGAAAATTGGCTCGGCAAGTATGGCGTATGTTATGGCAGAAGGAAGACTATCGGCGGAGGCATATAAAAGTTTATTCCGAGCTTTTTGCTGTTGCTCTCTCGACATTCAGTCATTACACCTATATTTATGCGCTACAGAAGTAGGTTTTCTACTTTTAGTCGAGGTCAATAAGCCTATTGCGATCCCATATCCACAGCTTAAAACCTAGGATCAAGATGTTCACTCAGTACAATCTTACTCTCGGGCGAAACAAATGATGGTGAAACCACTTAGTCGATAGAGTTAAAGTGTTCCATATTGCGGACTAACTGCAGGAACTCCGGCTCGGGCAGCATTTTGATATACAGCAGGCTGTCCAGGCGCTCTTCGCGCGCTTCTTCGGTTTGATGCAGCATAGTCATAAAAAAACGCATCAAGGACTGAAACTGATCATTGTCGAGACCGCGCAGAATCTTAAGACTTTCGAGCATATCGCGCTTGGTCACTTCTTTAGAAAATTCTTTTTCGAGCGTGTTCATACCGCGGTCCCTTTCTAATAACAAATCTCTTAGCAAAACGGTGGATTCAGTTTACAGAGGAAATAGAGTGCATCATAGAGGGTTGAAAGCTGTTGAAATAAAAGAGCAATAAAATTGAATCATCGCCACCTACTACCTACTCTCTACCCCCTACTTTTATACTGCCCCTATGGCTATTCGTCCCCTGACCGTTACTGAAATTACGCGGGCTATTAAAACCGCGCTTGAGACCTGCTTCCCTTATGCATTAGAAGTAGAAGGTGAGATTGTCAACTTTAGACCTCACTATTCTGGACACGCTTATTTTACGCTCAAAGACAGTTTTTCTGAGATTTCAGCAGTGATGTGGAAGTCCCGCGCCCAGCAGCTCGAAACGGCTCTGGCCAATGGCCAGCAGGTGGTCTGCACAGGGCAGGTCACGCTGTATGAAAAAACCGGCCGTTATCAGCTCAATGTCTTAAATATCAGACCCTTGGGTAAAGGGGACTTACAAGCCCGCTTTGAAGCGCTTAAACAGCGTTTATGGGAGCTGGGTTATTTTGAAGAATCCCGTAAACGCCCACTGCCAGCTTTCCCGCAGCGAGTCGGCTTAATTACCTCACCCACTGGGGCTGCAATTCGCGATTTGATCACGGTTGCTCAGCGGCGTAACCCTTCTGTCCAGCTGGTTTTGCGTCCCGCCCAGGTTCAAGGGGCTAAATCAGCTCCTGACTTAGTTGCGGCCTTGCGTGATCTAAATGAGTACGGCAAAATTGACGTGATTATTCTGGGCCGTGGCGGTGGCTCCCAAGAAGATCTCTGGGCCTTTAACGACGAAAGTTTAGCCCGTGAGATTTATAACTCACCGATCCCTGTTGTTTCTGCTGTTGGTCATGAAATTGACGTATCGATTTCTGATCTGGTGGCGGACAGGCGGGCTGCGACACCTTCTGCCGCAGCTGAAATGGTGATTCCGCGCCTGGACGAAATGATGGGCCAATTACTGTATTATCAAGAACGCAGCCTGAATTTAATCCGTCAGCGCATTGCCACCGGTAAACAGCTGGTCCAGAGTTATCAGCAGCATCATGCCTTGCGCAAACCCCAATACCAACTGGCTGACAAACGCCGTGAACTCGCCCAGCTCAATCATCGCCGCGATCAGGCCATGCAGCGCCTATTAGAGCGCCGCCAACAAGAACTGACCTTGCTTAATAGCCAGCTTCAGGCCTTAAACCCCCTGAGCGTGTTAGAGCGCGGCTTTGTGCATATTGAGCAAAATGGCCAAACTATCAGCAGTTCAAAAGATCTACAAGCTGGACTGGCTCGCCTGCGCTTTGCAGACGGCAGCGTTGAAATCAAATTGGAGATAGTCAAATGACAGAGCTCAAAACAACAGAGACAGCCCCGCAACTGGGCTTTGAAGCCGCAATTGAAGCGCTAGAAAATATGGTTGAGCAGCTTGAAAGTGATGACTTGCCGCTTGAACAGGCGATGTCGACTTTTGAGCAAAGCCAGGCTTTGATTCGCAGTTGCCAGCAGCAGCTCACACAAGCTGAAGAACGGGTCCAGATTCTGGTGCGCCAGCTTGAAGCTGATGGCTATCGCTATGAGCTGGAATCTTTTGATGATGAGGATGATGACGAGGATAACGACGAAGATTAATCTTCTCATCAGATAAGTCATCAGATTCAGACATCCTGGCGACAGCTTGAAAAGTCGTCTGATACACTAAGAGGAAATTCCCGCAGGTGATCATTGATGCTGAATCGTGCTTTGTTTTTTTTGTTAGCGACCCTGACTCTGAGCGCCCCCGCCCTGGCTTTGCCAGAACATACCGCCCCCCAGGAAGAAGCCTGGGCCCAGCAAAATACATTTTTGCTGCAGCTGCGACCGGTTCAGGAAAATCAGAACACCCTATATATTTCTGAACGTAAAGCTACTGACGGCAGTAGCTTGCGCTTTGAAGCGATGCTTGGCAAACAGAGCCCTCCGCAGATTACTTACGAAACCCTTGCTGTCACCCCTTCAGGCAATGATCAGAGCAAAGCCAGCCCGGCTTATTTTAAAGAAAAACACCGCAGTTTTTTTCACCCGCTCCAGCAATTAGTTTATGGCCTGGTTTTATCCCCTGATTATGAAAGCATCACCGAAGACCTGCTCTTAGAGCAGGATAAACAGCTCAGGTATTATTATCGCGGCCGTAAATACGGCTACCTGTTTGGCTATGGCTATAAGCCCAGCGGCTGCAGCAATGCCTGCCCCCAGCTGTTTAGCCTGACCGTATTTTCTTTACCCGAATACGAAAAAATTGTCGCCCAGGAACGTGACCGCAAAAAAGCTGAGCCTGTACAGCTGGATTTATTCCAGTGAAGCGTTTATTTGCCCTCAGCCTGCTTTTAGTCTCCTGCGGCGTGCCGATCTCGCTTGATCCCGGTCAGCCTCAGACACCTCTCATTTTACCAAGTTCAGGCCCCCAGCCCTCTGCTACGCCAGACTTGCCCCAACCCAGCACATCCCCAACTGTCAACCCAAGCTCAAACCCCAGCCCATCTGCCACAGCAGTCAGCCCTCAGCCGACTCCGCAACCAAGCTCACAGCCAACCCAGACGCCCAGTCTACAACCTACTCCAGCCCCCACGACCTCCCCTAAAGATGTCTCAGTGGCTGAATCCACAACCCTCAATGGCCGGGTCTATGACGACAGCGGCCAGCCTCTCGACGTCAGCCTCAGCCTGCGCAGCCAGTCAGGAACCGCTTTTTCAGCCAAAACTCAGACGCTTGGCGGCAGCTATGTCTTTAATGCAGTACCCGCTGGTGTCTTGCTTGAGTTAAGTGCTGAAGCCCCAGGCTATTCCCGCGTCAGTCAGATGATTGTGCTCAAGTCAAACCGCGACGGGCAGCCGACTTCTAATCAGATTAATTTTGGCGGCAGTGGTGAGTTTCAGACTTATTTTCTGACCCGCGGCCCGCGTGTGATCAGCCTGACCCCATTAGTCGAAACGCGCTTTGCGGCAGGTACAACCCCAACTTTTGCCCTGCGTTTTGACAAAGCCGTTGATCGCAGTTCAGTCGAAGCCGCGCTGAGCGTCACAGCAGCTGAAAGTATACCTTTGACAGGCTTAACGCTAAATGTAGGCGACACAATTGTCGCGCCTCGCAACCTGAGATGGACATGGAACAGTGCATCAACTGAAGTCAGCGTTCGGCTGCCTTTGCTGCCTGCCCGTAAAGGGCTAAGCACGCGCTATCAGCTGCAGTTTAAGGCGCCTATTCGCAGTGCCGAAGGCGCACAAACCCCTTTTCAAGCTGTTGATGGCACAGCCTTAGGCCCACTTTGGATCAATCAACGCGCCAGTAATCATCAGACGCTGATTATCGATGCTGATGAGACGGCCCTCAGAATCAAAGAATTTGACTGGCTCAATCAGCGTCTGCGGCTTGTCTTTAATAAACCCATGGCTTATTATCTCGGCAATCCTGACAGCCAACGCGCAGCAGTTGGTCTTGACCAGGCTGCTAATTACGCTTTGCGAGTGGACGTCAGCGGAGACGGCAGTTTTAGCCAGCAATGGCCCGTCCAGAACATCAGCTTACTCAGCGATACGCTTGAACTGGGATTTAATATACCGACTGCCCTGTCTGGTAAAAATGCCAGACTTGAGTTACTGAATGGTTATATCCCTGAAGCCCTGACAGGACAACGGCTTGAGCAACTTATTAACCAGACATTTAAACTGTAATTTTGAAGTTTACGATCATTCCAACTTGATTAATATTTTTTAAGAATAGCATTCAAGACCCTCAGAATGATTGCCAAGCAACCCTTAAATTGATTATTTTTAAATGTAATAACTGTTGGCCGTTTTCCAAGACTTCGTTTTATAACATGTGGCAATTGAATGCTTGCTGAATTTTTGATTAGAACTAGTAAAACTAGGTTGAGTCACTCTGTCCACATACCTGTAGCACCCTGAAGCGTCACCAATTAAGGCACCCTGT
>CAJYHH010000413.1 GCA_913773825.1 Candidatus Sericytochromatia bacterium
TGAGCCTGGCTGCTCAGCACGCTCTGGGTCTGCATGCCGCCGCCAACTTCATAAGGCAGGGTCATCGTGCCGCTGACAGACGTGCTCTGGGTGCTTTGCTGAGTTTGATTCGGCTGGCTGGCAGTGGTGGGGGAGCTACAGGCGCTTAAGGGAGCAGCCAGCAGCAGCAGAGCCAGAGTCAGGTTCAGAGGAGCTTGTGTTGATTTCATTGGAATTCTCCATTGACAGATTGTTAATGTCGTAACACAAGCCAGGATGACAGAGCCAACATCAAAAAGGTATCAAGACGCCGTCAATTTCTCTGTAAATTCGTTTATTCAAAATATGTCGTTTGATGAATGACTTATTGAGGGATTTTATTACGGATATAAATTCCTGTCAGGCGTGTCTGGCCAAGCAAATGGCCATTGATTGCGGCGTCAAGCTGCTGACGCGTGGCGCCTGGTTCTAGCGTGAGCATCGTGTCGAGAGCGTAAAGCCTAAAGATATAGCGATGGGGAGCTTTAGAGGGCGGGCAGGGCCCACCCCAGCCGATTTGGCCAAAGCTATTGCGACCTTGTAATGCCCCTAAAGAAAGCGCTTCCTGACGAGGCAGATCTTCAGGCAAAATGCTGATTTCAGGCGGGACGTTATAAATTAGCCAATGGGTAAAATTGCCCTGCGGAGAATCTAAATCATCCACAATCAGCGTCAGGCTGCGCGTGCCTTTGGGCAGGTCAATCCAGGCTAAAGCCGGTGAAATATCTTTGCCTTCACAGCTGTGCTGGATCGGGATCGGTTCGTTTTCTTTAAAGGCTGTACTGGCCAGACTCAGCCCTTGGGCAACACTGGCTGAAGCAGAAGCAACGGTTTCTGTGTTGCTCTGGCTATCTGTTGCAGTATCTGTTTCAGAAGGATTACAGGCGCTAAACATTACCAGCGAAGAGCTGACTAATCCAAAACGCATTAGCTGCCGAAACATAAACTTCTAACTCCAAAAAAAACCAGGCTATTTCCTGATTATAGCAGGCCATCTAAAGCTTTTTTTCTTACTAAAATCTGCCCAAATCCAAATTGCCTTCTTTAACTGCAAACTAAGAGCTGTACAGACGCAAGGCCTTGCGTCTCTTCACATAACCCACCACCCATAACTCTTCTCTCCCCTTGACCTTAAGGGCATTATCGACTAGCCTACGGAAGAAACGTTTTCGGAGGCAGCTATGGAAGCGATCCAGACCCTGAATCTCAGCGATACTTATGTACATCTTTCTGATGCGTCAGAACTTACTGCTTTTGAAGGGGGTGACGTGTTCTGGCAGACTCTCGAAGCTCCTGTTGATCTCGACCAGGGCCGGATGGTCTGTGTGACGCCTCAGCGCGCCGACTGGCTGGTTTGGGAACGTCATCCTCATGGTGACGAGCTGATTATGTTGATCGACGGCAAAATTGATCTGGTGCTTGAAATGCCTGACGGTATCAAGA
>CAJYHH010000414.1 GCA_913773825.1 Candidatus Sericytochromatia bacterium
CATGGAAAGAAGGCGCAAAGGCGATCCTGAACAATTAATTCAAATGGATGCCCGTGCCAAGCGAGAGGCAAAGCAGCGCGAACAAGATAGAATATTGCAGGAGAACCGGGAGCGGGTGGATCGAGAAGATTTGAAAAAAGCCCAAGAAGCCGGCGATGAAGAATATGCTAGGCTGTTCGATCAAGAAGCTGCAGACCGGATTATCCAGCAACAAGCGGAAGTTCATCGCAATGTGCAGCAGGTGCTCAATGGCATCGGCAAAGATCAAGTTACCTGGATCAAGGCAGAAGGTCTTTCAAAGGCGATTTCTCGATATAGCGACAGGCCTGAGGTCATCGATAAGCCAGGAGGAGGGGCTGCGCTGAGTTTGCAACTGGCGCATTGCCTCGCAGGCGCGGAGGGCAACGCGGAAGGGCAAAAGCTGCTGGCAGAGTTGGACCCATTTGGCGATAACGCCTTGAGCAAACTGCTGAGTTTCAATAGCAATGCACTGAAAGAGAGCCTCAAGGCTGCCGATGCGCAAGCAGCCCAATTGCCTGCCCCTGAGGCGAGCGGTTGGTATCAGGGGATGGCAGATGTAATCAAGAGGGCTGCTGCATATATGAGCTTAGGCGATAAAGCGCTGGGCTTTATTGATAATGCTCCGCAATTTTCAAATGGAGCTGTTTTTCGGAAAATGGCTTGGCCGGCTCATGTGGCAGGTTTGTTGAGCGTGAAAATGGTTCAGGGAATCAATAAATTGCCCCCCAGCCAGATTGAAATTAAGATATTAAGGTTTGCAGCTCTTACAGGATTGAGTACTCTCGGAACAACTGCCGCCGATCACGCGCAAAAGCTGGTGAAGGCAGAAAAGGATAGGCTAAGAAACGCCGAGCAGAAGTTTGTTGGAGCGGCATATAGGCAAAGCAGCGCAAGAGCGGTACATGGTGCTCCAGGGGCTAGATTGGCTGCTTTTGCTGGAGTTTTTGATGTAGGAAATGCTGTGGTTGGTGGCTTCAAGCTCAATGCCAAGCGTGATGCACGTAGCGCCATGGAGATGCTGGGCAATCTGTTGCAAGGTACGGGCTCTATCCTTGACTACAGAGCGAAGGCTTACGAGGAGACGATTTTTAAAGGAGTTAAAGGTGTTGATTTGTTTAATGCGAAGCCCATGCAGGAAACATTGGAATCATTAAAATC
>CAJYHH010000415.1 GCA_913773825.1 Candidatus Sericytochromatia bacterium
GCTCATACGGAGCTGATGTTTGGCGGCACACCCGTCGTGGATCCAGCCGGTCTTGCCACTGACGGCGAAGGCAATGTGTATACCTTTGATATTAAAACTAGCAAGATCATTAAGTTTAAGGCTGACGGGAGCCGCTTATTAGAGTTTGCTCCAAAGGGTGTTAACAATGCGGGTGAAAACTTTACGGCTGTCAGTGACATTGCTGTTGACCCCCGCAACGGTGATATCTATGTAGCGGCAAATGCTGCGGCAACCATTAAGATCTTCCGCTTTGACTCTGCTGGTAATTTCCTGCGCAGCTTCAAAGACACTGACTTTGTGGACCCACGCAAGATGAGCATTGACAACGAAGGTAAAGTTTACGCCGTCGACGCCACGAAAAAAGGGGTAATTGTCTTTACCCCTGGTCTTAAGCCCTAAGTCAGCTTGTCGATAGCTGTTTAGCAAACATTTTTAAGCAGGTGCTGAACTAAACTCAGCACCTGCTTTGTCTTTTAAGTGCACGGATAGATAAGGCTTGAGTATACTGCCAAACAGACGACTACAAGAAGGGATCCACGCTTATGAGTCTGATGCTTGAAGATCGTTTTCAGTTTGCTGATGACGTCTGGATCGCGCCTTCAGCAATTGTGCTGGGAGATGTGCGTTTAGGTGCACGTAGCAGCATCTGGTTTCAGTGTTTGCTGCGTGGAGACTGTGACTATATCGAAATTGGCCAGGACTGCAATATTCAGGATGGTTCGGTGATTCATAATATGGCGGGTTATCCCGTTATTTTGGGTGACCGCGTCAGTTTTGGGCATGGTGTCTTAGCTCATGGCTGCAAAATTGAAAATGATGTCTTAGTGGGTATTCGTGCAACGATTCTGAATGGTGCCCAGATTGGCCACCATAGTCTGATTGCAGCGGGATCACTTGTGCCTGAAAATCGCGTGATTCCGCCGTATTCACTGGTGATGGGCAGCCCGGCAAAAGTTGTTAAAACCCTTGAACCCCATCATCTTGAGCTGATTGAAAAAACGGCTGCTCACTATGTTGACTATTCTCGTCAGTATAAACAAGCTCTGCCAGATTGGAGACCTTTGCCCAAATGTCTGTAATTCGCCAACATCTCTGGATCAGCGGTCGTGTTCAGGGCGTGTTTTTTCGTCAGAGTACGGCTAAACAGGCTGATAACATCGGCAATTTAACAGGTTGGGTCCGCAATTTAGCGGATGGTCGGGTGGAAGTCTTAGTTGAAGGTGAAGCAGATGCTGTGCAGCAACTTCTGGATTTTTGTCAGCATGGCCCAGCTGATGCCCGTGTTGATCAGATTGAGCAAATCTCTGAAGAATCTTTGGGGGATCTCTCTTCATTTAAAGCTGCTTTTTAAGTGACCTGACTTTTAATCAATATTCTATTTAGCCGCCCTTTATGGCGGCTGTTTTATTTTGCGAGTAACTAAAACAGCCTAAACAAAAAGCGCCCCGGAGGGCGCATGTAGAGAGTTAGAGAGAGAATAAAGAATTCGGGAAATTTATTCAGCAGCTTCTTCAGTCGCTTCTTCGGCAGGAGCTTCGATGGCTTCTTCTTCAGTGCTGCCGTCGAGGCTTTCGAGAGCGCCGCTCAGGCTGCCCTGACCAGCTGCCGGGGCAACCGTACCGCCGGTAACGGGAACTGCTTCAAACTTGATGATCTGAGAGGACCGCGAATCCCGAGCGAAGTCAGCGACATAGAGGTTGCCTTCCTCATCAAGGTCGATGGCGGCGGGGTCAAGAGCGGAAGAGCCAAAGCTGACGATGAATTCACCGTTTTTGTCGAAACGCTTGATTTCGCCACCGTCAAGGACGTAAACATCACCGTTGCGGGGGTCAACAGCTACGTCAGTGGGAGAGTTGAGGTAGTTGCGGATGAAGGGAGCGGGAGCACCAGCTGCGGTTACTTTCATAACTGTTTTCTGGGTGGGGACATAAGCGTTGCCCTGGCTATCAACACCGATGCCGCCGCTGGCAGGAACGCCAGAGATCAGGCTGCGGCTGCTGCCGGAGTCATCAGTTTTTTCCAGGCCGCGTACAGAGTAGATCCAGGTGGTGCCAGCTGCAGAAGCGATATCGATGCCGCTGTCAGCTTCAGTTTTGGTTACTTTGCCAGCGCTGTCGACAGAGAACAGAGCGGATTTTTCATCCACTACCAGTAGGCTGCCGCTGCTGGTCATCGCCAGACCGCGAGCGGTAGAGTTCAGAGGATGGCGCAGACCGAGCCAGGTGCTGCCCATGTTTTTCCAGCTTTCGCCGGTGGTGGTCATGCTGATAACAGTGCCTTTTTTAATCAGCGAGCGAACGTCAACAGCTGAGATATAAATGGTGCCGTTGGTGACATCGATGCCTTTACCCTGCCACTGATTCAGCAGAGAGTCCTGGTCAACTTTAAAAGCGGCAACCTGTTTGTTGGGGCTGGCAAAAGCCAGGGCGTTAGCGCCGGGTTCACCGTCGAGCTGAACGGGGTTCTGAGCGGGAGCAACAGCCATGTTGGCCACTACAGAAGCGGCAACAGTGGTCTGGATGGTGCCGAATTTCAGAATCAGGTTCTGCTGGCCAACGGGAACGTTCATCAGGGTGAACTCACCACGACGGCTGGTGGTTTTGACGCTGGGGTTGCTTTCGAGGCTGATTTCAACGTTATGAAGAGGAGCGCCACTGCGAGTGATAACACGGCCAACGATGGAGCCAAGCTGGCCGCGAGTGACATCGGTTGGCAGGCTGTTATTGTCGAGGGGGTTGCCGGTGGTGGTGCCAGGCAGGTTAGTGCCGGTCTGGGGCTGGTTGTACTGAGGGGGGAGCTGTCCGGGGTACATGCCCATGGGAGGCAGGGTGTTGCTAACGCCACCGCAGGCGCTTAAAGCTGCGGTCAGGGATGCTGCCAGTACCAGATTACGAATCATTTTCATGGGATGTTCCTCTCAACGCTCTCTCTATGATTTATATATCCCTCTATGCCGACCCAAGCTTGTCTGATAAAATTTAAGCCTTAGTTAAACCAAAAAGAACTTTAAATTAATTTTTGGATTAATGCTGCCAGGGAGAGGTAAATCGACATGCAACCGGCCCAGATCGAAGCTCTTCAGCAAGAACTTAATCAAGTTCTTCCTTATTTTGAAAATCTTCAAACCACTCTTCATCAAGTCATTGTTGGTCAGAATCAACTGGTTCAGCGCCTGCTGATTGCCCTGCTTGGAGATGGACATATTCTGCTTGAGGGTGTGCCAGGCCTGGCTAAAACCCTGTCTATTTCAACTTTGGCAAAAGCGGTACAGGCTCGGTTTAAGCGCATTCAGTTTACGCCGGATCTATTGCCAGCTGACGTAATTGGTACGCGAATCTATAATCCTGAAACCAGCTTGTTTGAAGTCAAACAAGGACCCGTCTTCACAAACTTCCTGCTGGCAGATGAAATTAACCGCGCTCCACCTAAAGTGCAGAGTGCTCTGCTTGAAGCCATGCAGGAGCGACAAGTGACAATCGGTCAGCAGAGTTATCCACTTGAAGCACCGTTTTTAGTCCTGGCGACTCAGAACCCGCTTGAGCAAGAGGGCACTTACCCTTTGCCAGAAGCTCAACTTGATCGCTTTATGCTAAAAGTCAACGTGGGATACCCCACTCGGGATGAGGAAATCCGGATTGTGGAGCAGCATTTAAATCCTGCTATCACACCAGCCATCGAACCCGTGCTTAAAGCTGAAGATATTCTGGCTGCGCGTAAACTGATCAAACGGATTTATGTAGACGATAAGATCAAGCGCTATATCGTGGATCTCATTTACGCAACCCGTACGCCCAAAGACTATAAACTCGACTTTGATGAGTTGATTCGCGCAGGCGCTTCTCCGCGCGCGTCGATCTATTTGGCTCATTGTGCCCGCGTTCATGCCTTTTTAAATCGGCGTGCGTTTGTGATTCCTGAAGACGTTAAAGCGATGGCGATGGACGTGATGCGGCATCGCCTGAGTCTGACCTATGAAGCAGAAGCCCGTGAATATAGTACTGAAACAATTGTTCAGATGATTCTGGATCAGGTTCAGGTACCGTAAAGGGTGGTGGGTTTTAAGCTCTCGCTACTTGTGACGAGCCAGCAGCGACTAGCCGGATATTAGTTAAATTAAAAGAGGAGCATTTCTGCTCCTCTTTTCTCTTATATATGTATAGGTGTTTTTTAGATTCTGATGCCCTTAGATATTCAGTGAGAGCAAATAGATCCAAAACTGGAATTTGTTTTAAAACAGAGCTTAGTTTAGGCCTGGATCCAGGGCAGTTGTTTTAAGTTCTTTAATAATTAAAGGCTTGGAAGCCGTCTTTTTAGTTGATTATGACCCTTAGAAAATTGATCCGGATCATGCCCGTTGATGAGCCAGATCAGGTATAAAGAGGGCAGAAACGGGTTCCTGTCCAGCTTTAACTTAAGGCTTCAAACAGAGGCTATTAGCGACTAGCCACCGGCTACCAGCTGCTAGCCAGTTTGTGTCCGATCCACTGGCATAACAAAAATTTAATGGTATCCTGATGGATAGCCTGTGATGAAACAAACCCAATCCAGATTGTTGCACACCAAGAAAAACAAACCAGGTGACCAATGAGAAAATCTGTCCTCGACTATATCCTGCGTATCTACCTACCGGTTACCTTGCTTATTGTCGTTGCAACCTATACGGTAACCTACTTCGTGTCTCGGGAAGAACGCTATCACGTGGGATATGCTCCTACCCAGCCGATCAATTATTCTCATGAGCTGCATGCCGGCCAGATGGGAATCGACTGTCAGTATTGCCATACGGGCGTAACCAAAGGCCGTCACGCCATGGTTCCTCCAGTGAGTACCTGTATGAATTGCCATCAGGTGGCACGCACCGACAGCCCTGAGATTCAGAAGTTAACCAAGTTCTACAACGACGATCAGCCTGTACCCTGGAAACGCGTCCACAAGCTGCCCGAGCACGTTTATTTTAACCATAGCGTGCACGTCAACAAGGGACTGGCCTGTCAAGAATGCCATGGCCAAATCCAGACAATGCCGGTTGTGGCCCAGGTTAAACCTTTTATGATGGCGGACTGCCTTGAGTGCCACCGCACTGCAAAAGAAAAGTTCCCCCATCTGGTCAGTCTGACCGGTCTTAAGAACGGTCCTGAAAACTGTACCGCATGCCACCGTTAATGGAGAAACCAATGAGCGAACCAACCGAAAACAAGACCCTGGCCCGGCAGCGCTTTTTGTCTTTATTGGGCGTAAGTGCTCTGGGCTTTTGGCTAATGCAGCTGATGCCCAGCGGCCTGAGCCTGCTCAAGCCTCCGGCCCGCAAAGCCGTCAAACCTGTTAGCCATCACGCCGCTGCTCGGATCAAGGCGCATCCCGAGGCAGTCAAGAGAGAAACATGAGGTTTCAAGACATGGATTCGCAGCAGAAAACGCAACCTACTCCCATGTACTGGCAGAGTCTCGATGAGCTCCGCGGCGATCCCGCCGTGCTCGAAGCCAGACATCATGAGTTTAAAAAGGGTGTAACCGACGACTTCGATATCAACGAGATGAGTGGCATCTCGCGTCGCCGTTTTTTGGCGGCCATGGGCGCAACCGCTGCCTTTGCCCTCACCAGTTGTAAAAATTATCTCGATAAAGGCGAGATTATTCCTTACAACAACAAACCTGAAGATGTAACAGTGGGTCGTCCCAACTATTACGCTTCAACCATCAAGACCAATACAGGCGCAACATCTGCTTTGGTCAAAACCCGTGAAGGTCGTCCGATCTTTATTTCGGGCAACCCTGAGCATCCTGTAACCGCAGGCCGTATCGGGTCTTTCCAGCAGGCGACAATCATGAACCTGTACTCACCCGAACGCGTAACCAAACCCATGAAGGGTAATGCTGAAGGTGAATGGAAAGCCGCTGACGACGAAATCCTGACTGCACTGCGTAACCTGCAGGGCAAGCGGGCTGTTGTTCTGACTCATCGCCTGATGTCTCCGACAGCTAAACGTGCTCTGGATGAATTCACTAAGGCTTATGCTGGTACAGAAGTCATCAGCTATAACCTGTTTAATGAAGGTAATCGTGAGCGCGCCTGGCAGGCCACTCACGGCGGCAACTTCCCGGCTATTGCCTGGGAACAGGCCGATGTGATTGTGGCGCTGGAATCTGACTTCCGCGGCACCGAAGGTGACGAAGAAGCTGAACGTCTGTTTACTTCTCGCCGTGATGTTCTCACTGGCGGTAAGTTTAACCGTCTGTATGTTGTCGAAGGCAACATGACAGCGACAGGCATGAGCGCAGATTATCGTCTGCGTCTGCGTCCAGATGCCCAGTATGCTTTTGTAACGGCTCTGGCGGCTGCTTTGGGCGTCAGTGGTGTCAGCAGCGCTCAGTCCATTGAGCAGTTTGCTCAGGCGCAAGGCATGGCTAAAAGCTCTGTCGATAATTTAGTAAAAGACTTAAAAGCTGCTAACGGTAAAGTTTTACTGTATGCAGGTTCTCGTCTGCCTGAAGCTGTTCATCGGGTCGTTAATGCGATCAACGATAAAATTGGCGCCAGTGCGCTGTATCGCAGCAGCATGACGCCTGTGACTCAGCACCCGATGGCGGATGATGCCCAGTTGAAAAAGCTGGTTGATGATATGAAAGCTGGAAACGTCGGTGTGATCCTGCATTGGGACACCAATCCGGTTTATCATCTCTCGTCACTGGGTTATGAAGAAGCGCTTGCTAAAGTTCCTGTCAGCGCGCTGATGGGTACTCACAGTAATGAAACCGGCGCTAAAACGACTTTTGTTTTGCCGATTCACCACGATCTGGAAGCCTGGGGCGATTATCAGACCCATTCCGGCGTGCGTAGTCTGCAGCAGCCTGTGGTTGCTCCCCTGCACAACTCACGTCAGGCTGAAGGCCTGTTGCTGGCTTGGGCCCAGGGTGATGGCGCTAAATACAGCGAAAAGCTCTATCTTGACTATTTGAAAGCCGCTTGGCGCGGTGTTCATACTCAGGTTAAGCCTTTGTCTGACTTTGGCACATTCTGGAGCAATGCGCTGCATGACGGCTTTGTGTTGACGAGCGGTGGGACTAAACCCGCTGCATTTAAAGCATCTGGCCTGAGCGGTCTAAAAGAAATTAAGCCGGGCAGCGACTTTGTCGTTTCTCTGCATCCTTCTTATGCCACTGGCGACGGTTATTTTGCTGACAACGGCTGGCTGCAGGAAGTTCCGCATCCAGTTTCAAAAGTTGTCTGGGACAACTACGCTGCCATTTCACCGGCTACAGCTAAAGAACTCGGCGTTAAAACCGATGATCTGGTTGAAGTGGGTGTTGGCAACGCTAAAATCACCCTGCCTGCGCTTGAACAGCCCGGTATGGCTGATAAAGTGATTGCGATTGAAATGGGCTACGGCCGTAAAGTCGCTGGCGAAATTGGCACGGATGTCGGTGTTGATGCTTCGTCTCTGCTGGCTCTGGGTAGCGATAGCGCCTGGATCTCTGCCGCAACGCTCAGCAAAGCTTCTGGTCGTCATCATCTGGTTACGACTCAGATTCACCACGCTTTTGACGTGCCCCGTGAGCAGGATCTTCATTTCTCACGCGGTATTGTTCACGAAGCGAATTATCTGGAATATGAAAAAGATCCGCATACGGCTCAGCGTCATGGCCATAAGCCCATCAACATCACCAAAATGCATGTTTATGAAGGCGTAAAATGGGCCATGGCGATCGATATGAACAAGTGCTCAGGCTGTAATGCTTGTATTGTGGCTTGTAATATCGAAAACAACTTGCCCGTAGTGGGTCC
>CAJYHH010000416.1 GCA_913773825.1 Candidatus Sericytochromatia bacterium
ACAGCATCTGGCTTTACTGCTAAAGTGGGAAAGCATCTGATGCTCTAGAGGACTATCCAGAGGACAATATGAATCAATCACCGTATCGTCATCTGCCCGTGATCCCTCATGCCGGGTATCTCGGCGAACTGCGCACGCGGCCAGCTTACCTTAGCGCTGATGCCCAGACTGAACCAGACTGGCCCTTTTACTGCGGTGGCCTACACGGCGAGATTCAGATTAGGCAAAATGAGTTTAAGTCCGAAATCTGGGAATTTAAACCGGGCAACTATCTGCTGCGCTGTTATTACCTGGGTCAGTTTATTGAGCGCAAAGCCAGACTGGATGCCCAGGGCCTGCTTGAAACACAGGGTGCTGGCCTGGTATCCGGGCGCGGTGGCGTCTTTTTAGCTGAACTTGAGCGCGATGGCGAAAGCTGGACGCTGCTCTTGCGTGAATCTAACACCCGAACAACTGAAGAGGGCTATACTCAGAGCTTTCAGCTTTACCGCACCGTGATGCAGCGGACCAATCGCGAAATTCATACACATCTTAAGCGTAGCGGCAGCGCCCGCCTGCGCATCGGCATGGGCGAAAACCGCAGTCTTTTTCCTCTGCAATTGATGCCAAGCGTTTTAGACGTAACGGGTCGCCGAATTACATTAGATTACGCTGAAGCAATTGAACGTCTGGCTGATTTATTGCTGGCGCATCGCCCCCCTTATGGCAGAACGTTTGTTTATGCTGACAACAGCGTGGATTATTTTGGCACCTTTGCGCTCCAAGAAGTTGGGCGCTTACTAGGTATCCGCAATCTCTATGGTTCTGTCATCTGGGGAGCACAAGCGGTTGGTCAGGGTGATACTTTACAGCGCGGCAACGAAGCACCGCTCCTAAGCCCAGAAAAGGCTTTTAACGGTAAGCACAGATTGTTTTTACTGAACGGCTGGAACGGCTTTATTACCCATCTGCCCTTATTTGAACGTTTATTAGATCTCGAAGACCTGGATGCCTGGCTGATCTCAGTTATGACCACCGAAACAGCTAAAGTCCTGGCAGCTAAACTGGGCGCTGAGCGCATTTTGCTGATTAAACCTGGCAGCGAAAGCATGCTGGCCCTAGCGATTGCCCATGAACTGCTTAAACGTTACCCCGAAGCCATTGATCAGAA
Organism: Candidatus Sericytochromatia bacterium; assembly: GCA_913773825.1. Taxonomy (GTDB): domain Bacteria; phylum Cyanobacteriota; class Sericytochromatia; order UBA7694; family UBA7694; genus CAJYHH01. The sequence continues at coordinate 1,151 of CAJYHH010000416.1, forward strand.
TGCGCTTAAAGAGTTTGCAGATCAAGAAAGCCTGCAAGAATACCTGAGTTTAGCTCAATCTGAAATCTTTAGGCCCGAGCAAGTTGTGCCCTTAATTGTGCCCGAGCCAGTTTATGAAAGCCGTTTATTACAGGGTATTCAGGTAATTGCAGAGCGTCTCGCTCAAGCTGATAGCGTACCGATTCATGTACCTGGAGCTGAATTCATTCAAAGTGGCGGGATGGCCGCATATTGCCTCTGGAATAACTTGCTGGCTCTGACAGGCAAACTTGGGCACAGTGAAGAGTCAGAGATACGCGGTGGTGAACTGCGGGTGATTACTCAAGGCAATGAAGAAA
>CAJYHH010000417.1 GCA_913773825.1 Candidatus Sericytochromatia bacterium
TATTAGCATAGGCAGGAGGGTCAAAGCGAATAATGCTTGCCGTAGACAAACCCACCGCCATATACACCACGCCATTAGGAGCAATCGCTACGTCTTTTGTGACAATCCCGCTGATATTAAATTTATAGCTCTTAATCAGCGTACCCAGTGTGTTGTAACGATAAAGTAGGTAATTATCACCATCTGGTTGGCTGAGAGAAGCCCAGATTTCAGAACCGTTGACCGCAACCCCTGAAACCTTAGTCGTTCCTTGAGTACTGATTTCAACATCACCTGTTTGGCCACTTGTCATGTTGAGGTCACGCACAAAGCGGCGATTACGCCCTAAAAAACCACCTGCCACAAAGTGGCCAACATAAGCACGACCGTTTTTAACGTCCAGACCATCAGCATTTTCAAGCGCGCTCATCTGCAGATAGCCCAGCTTTTCATTGCCATAGGGATCAGGCTTAACGGGTGTTGTAAAGCTAAGCTCATCTGATTTTAGAGACTCGCCCTGGGACGTAATCGTGCTGACCTGTACTTTGTATGCCGTTTTCTCAGTCAGAGCTGTCAGCGTATAAGTTGTGGCGTTAATGTTATCGCCGACTTTGGTACCGTTGAGATAGACGTTATAACCTGTTGCACCACTGGCAGCCGTCCAGGTCAGCTTGGCGCCACTATGCACCAGTTCAGACTGGGCCAAATCGGTTGGAACCGGAATCTTCGTGGTTTCAACGCTCAGGGCAGTTGATTTAGCTGACTCTTCACCCTTATCAGTCACAGCCGTAATTTCAATTGAATAAGTCGTGCCTTGGGTCAGCCCGGTCATCGCAAAAGTCTTACCGTTAACATTGTCATGTTTAAGCGTGCCGTCAACATAAATCCGGTAGACGCTGGCATTTTCAGGGCCTGTCCAGTTAAGCGTAAAACCAGCCAGGCCAATACCACTGGAAGTAACGGCTGCAGGGGCAGCAATCACCGGAGGCGCTTCAGTTGGCTCAGGTGTAGGTTCAGCAGCAGGATCTTCGCTGGGAACAGCATTAGGATCTTCAACGGGTACTTCGTCCGTGGGGACTTCGTCAGTCGGCACTTCATCTGGAGTAAAATCATCACCTGGTGGGTTAAAGTCACTGGGCGCTGTAGTTGGCGTAACAGGTGTAATCGGCGTAATGCCTCCGCCAGTACCGTCCATGCCGCCTGGTGTTGTGGGCGAAGGGGCTTGTTTGTCACCACAGCCTACTAAAAAGCTCAGAGCCAGGCTGGTCAAAAGAAGGCTCGCTTTACGCATGATTCGTCCCCGCGTCTTAAAATATTTAGTCTTAACAGTCGCTGATTAAACAGGTCAAGGAGTCAGATAATATGCTTATAGCGACGAAGCGCTAAGGGCTTGTGTTCCTTATGCCTTTTAGCGTAACCAATTGTTTACAAAAGGTCAACTTTTCACAAGCTGCTGCTAAGACTATAACATGGCAGGGTCGCTAAAGTCTGGCTATTCTTGAACGACAAGCTTGAGCACTGACTTCAGAGCCTGACGAATTTCAGCCTGACGGCCAGCCGGAACACGACTGATCAACTCGAGCAGTTCACTGTCGAGCAACTCCATCACGCTGACTTCAGATTCGGGTGCAGCAACGGCAACTGATGAAGCCTGGGCCTGAACAGGACGACTTGTAATCGACTGACGCACCGGCGGGCTCACAACCGGGCGAACAGGACGTGGTGCCGTCACGGTTGTACGAGCTTCAGGGCTTTCAAGCAGTTCGAGCACACCTGTACTCACCAGCTGAAACAGCGCCACATAAGCTTGAAAGTAAGGCAACATCGTCGCTAATAGCAAATCCTGCAAGCTGGTTCGGCCATCCACCATTTTAAGCATCACATCTTGCTCATCAGCCAAAACACTTGAGGCTCTTCCGGTCTGGCGCGGAATGGCTTTAAGATTGGGCATCTTTTCGCGCATCATCAGCAAAATCGGCAGATTGTGATCAGCTTCTTCCAGCAGATTACGGCCATCAGAGGCATCTGTTCGGCTAAGACGGCCATCCAAAATATCAAAAGGAGCTGACACAGAGACTTTATGTGAGATGTCTTGCTGGACACTTTCACTTTGGGCATCAAAGTAGAACTTAACATCTGCCCAGCTCAGCACTTCATAGATCACAGCTTCCATCTGGTGAGTCACAAGCGCAGGAATCTGGGATTCCTTAACAACATCATGGCGCACCAGAATTTCACCCAAATGAGTATCTGGACTGCTCTTTTGTTCTTCCAGCGCCTCGCGTAATTGACCAGGGCCAAGTTCACCACGGCGCACCAGCAAATCGCCAAAACGAATATTAAAAGCCGTCGTGCTGACATGCACCAGCCCGCCTTTTAAAAGCGAAAATTCAGCGCGCGTAATCTGGTGCTGATTATCAACAATGATCCGACCATCGGTATAACCCGACTTCATTACCGCAACCAGAATCTGCAGCAGTTCAGATCCGCGACCACGTCGCAAAAACTGGCGTTGCCCACCCTGGTTAGCAGGCGGAAGAGTAATACCCGAATGTTCAGTTGACGCATTTGAGGCACTCTCAGCTTTCGAATGAGCTCGGGCTGCAGTTGGTCGGGCAGCGCTGGACACAGCAGGTGCGCTACGAACTTCTCGCAAATCAGGCTTGTCAGTTCTGGGCTTTTCGCTCCGGGCATAATGGGGGACTTCTAACTGGCCCAGACCGATATGTTCCCAGCTCAGCAGCTGAAACAGTGCTGCAAAGGTTTCAAAATAACCCAGATCAGAGACTTGCAACAGTTCACGGACACTATTGCGATTATTGACATAGCGATAAACATGATACTGATAATCTGACAACTGAGCCCGATCAACTTCTTTCAGTCGACGCAAAATGCTGTTGGGATTAGCCAGTTTTTCACGCATTAAGACAAGCACAGGTAGATTTTTTTCGGCATCATCAACAAAGAAACGCACCGACATCAGTTTCTCGGGGGCCAGACCCGCGCCAAAAAACTCTTCGGGTTTACGATTAGAAGCTGTCAGATGAAAAGCAGTGTCTTTCCAGAGAAGAACGTCATAAGAAATCAACTCGGTCAGGTGAGACACAACCTGGGCCAACTCAGGTGCAGAAATCCACTGTTTCTCTAAAATGAACTCACTCAGGGAACGTCCAGGTGATTGTTTGGCAAGTGACTGAAGTTCTTCAAGCTGGGCACGATCAAGTAGGCGCTTGCGATAAAGCACCTGTTCAAGCCGAAAGCTATAGTCTGAAGCATGGGCATGGATGCAATAATCATTGAGATAATAAAGCTCCACATAGCTGCGTAAATCTTGATGCACGGCTTTAAGCATCATCACAGAGCCGTCCCGCAAAGCTCCTTCCTGCATCAATGTTGCCAGAACAGGAACCAGATCAGGGCCTTTAAGAACACCAAAATCACGCACGCTATAATACCTCCACCAACAACATAAAGCTATTTATTTAAAGCGATGGGCTGACGGCTTTAACAGAGAAGTTAAGAACCAGAGCTTGTTTGTGATCCTGTAAGCATACAGCAGCAATATCGATATTCTCTATACCAGAGTTTAAGAACTTCAGCATTCAATATAGCATTGCTTTAAAATAAAAATCCCGTAAAAAACCGCCTCATCTTGCTTACAGGCCTGCATTTGAAATGAAATAATCAAAGAGTCATGTGTAGCTTATACAGGTTATCAGGGAGGAAGTTATGAAGCCCCATAAGACTTTGCTTCCTGCCCACAGAGAAACTTTTGATCACAACCCGCAAATGTACCAGACAGACCGCTCAACCTCTGTCGGGCAGACTTTTAACGACTTTTTCAAACTGCTTCAGCGCGAAGCTATTTTTGGTCTGCAGCTTTTGCTGGCCTTTTCAGTTTCTTATACGGCCGTTCAGGTTACACGTGGCTGGTTATCAGAGAGCGGCATGATCGCCCCTGAACCCAGTACTTATTCTGCCAGAGTGTTCTGGCCAGAAAACACGCTGGCCTTATTTCCAAAACCAACTCAAGCTCAGAATAATCCCCAAGTTGCTGTACAGGGCGTTGCAGCCAGCTTAGTTAATTTAACGCGGGCAGCTGACGCATATACCCATGAGTCTGAAGACCAATCAAACAAAGACTCTCAAACACAAATCGCAACAACTGCCACACCAGTAACTCGCTCAGTTGCTAAAACGCCCGCCAGGCTTCATACCAGCCCCCTTAAAAACCAGCAGGCTTATCGCTGGGCAGCCGCAAAACCACGCTACACTGCTCGTTATGTCGCGCAGCAGCCTCGCTATACTGCCAAACGACCTGTGGCCCAGGCCGCTCGTCGACAGCCTGTTTACAAAGCACCTGCTCGCGTAGCGGCTAAGCCGCGCGCAACAACAGCCCGTACACTTAATCCCGCAGTCAGACCCGTGCAACGCGTCTTAACTCAGGATTATAAAGTCTCCAAGCTCAAGTCATACGATGAGTATATGAGCTGGGTGCGCCGAACCTTACGGGAATATAAAGGCGGCTAATGGTTTTAGCTTCTTAGCCGTCAACGTTTTCGCCAATTTCGCTGACTGGACGGCTTTTTTCCTGACGGTGTTTTAAAAACTCAAATGCCATGGGCAGCACTGAAATAAAAATAATGCCTAAAATGGCAATCTCGAAGTTTTTTTTGACAAAGGGAATATTGCCAAACAGGTAACCCGCTGTCGCGCAAGCCACAACCCATAAAATAGCCCCAACAACGTTATACAAAAAGAA
>CAJYHH010000418.1 GCA_913773825.1 Candidatus Sericytochromatia bacterium
CCTCATGACCACAATCAGGCTATCTGTGTCATAAGCCTGTGACGGTTTTTGAAATAAACGGCAGCTGTCCAGTACGGGTACCATCTGGCCGCGATAGTTAATCAAACCGTCAATTCGACCGGCTTCAGTTGGTAAACGGGTGATCTGAACCATGCGGATCAACTCGATTACTTCGCGGGTATCCAGGGCAAAAGCTTCATTTGCCCAGCGACAAAGCAAATATTGCAGCATCAGGCGTATGTCCGCTTGGCGGGTTTAATCCGGCTCAGAGTCTTAATATGGGTCAGCAGCTTAACCGAAATACTGTTGTAGTCCATGGATTTGGGCTTTTCCATAAAGCCTACAGCACCCAGTTCCAGCACTTCTTTACGCTTTTCCTCAGCAGGTTCAGCAGACGTAATAATCAGAATCGGAGTCGGATTCTGGCTCATAATCTGCTTAATACATTCAGGCGCATTTTGTTTGGGCATGCGATAGTCCATCAGCACAATATCGGGCTTTAAGGCCTGAGTTTTTTCCACACAGGCGGCCCCATCCCCAACGGCTCCTACCACCTGAATCGTTTTATCTTTTTCCAGCACCGTGATCAGCATTTTGGTGATCACGCTGGAGTCTTCAGCAATCAGTACTTTGGTCATATCTCTTACCTCTCGATCTTAAAATCAGGCCGAAGCCAGAAGCTGTGAGATGGTATCCAGCAGGGTTTGCTGATTAAACTCACCTTTGACAATGTAGGCATTAATGCCAGAAGCCCAGCCTTTGGCCTTAAACTCTGGGGTCGCCAATGATGTGACCATGATGACAGGCGTTTCGCGGTACTCAGACTCATGTTTGAGCCAGCTGGCAAATTCATAACCTGTCATCTTAGGCATTTCAACATCAGTAATTACCAGGTCCAGATTGGGCATTTCGCGCAAGACAGCCTCTTGCCCTTCTTTTCCGTTTTTGGCAATCACGACTTCAAAGCCTGCAGCTTCGAGAATATTTTTCTCAAGTGTTCGCGTTGTGACGGAGTCATCGACGACTAGTACACGGGTTTTGCCCCGTCGTGGTCGGCTTTCAGCTTCAGAAGTCGCCACCATCACACTCATGCGGTCATTGCCCTGGTTAGTCAGCTGGCTGACAATTTCAGGCAGATTGAGTACAATCACAGGCTCACCGTTACCTAAGACGGTTGCACCCGATACATAAGGTACTTTTTGCAGTTGAGTCCCTAGGCTCTTCATAACCATTTGCTGGGATTCTAAAACGGTATCAACCATCAGCGCTAAACGCTGCTGGCCTGCATCCACAACCAACACGGCAAACTCATCAGGATCCGTCACGGGCTCAGGCAGCTGCAATAATTGCTGCAGACTGACTAAGCGCACGGGCTGATCGTCATAATAAATTGCGCGGCTAACGCTGCTATCTGTCACTTCAGACTGTTTAACACTCAGGGTTGCCATCACCGCAGAACGCGCCAAAGCAAAGGTCTGATCACTCAGACTGACCAGGAAAGCATCAAAGGTGGTCAGGGTGACAGGCACCATTAGGGTAAACAGGGTGCCTCGACCTAAAGCTGATGAAACTTCAATACTGCCGTTTAGAGCATCCAGCGTGGATTTGACAACGTCTAAACCCACACCCCGGCCTGAAATATCTGTGACTTGCTCAGTGGTCGTAAAACCGGGCGAAAATAATAGACTATGCAAATCATGTTCACTCAGCAGCTCAGCTTGTTCAGCTGTCGCCATCCCAATTCGAATTGCCTTTTGGCGGATTTTATTGTAATCAATCCCCCGGCCATCATCATGAATCTGAAAGCGAATCATATTGCCCGCAACCGAAATGGCAATTGTGATTTTTGATTCAACTGATTTACCTGACTGCAGACGCTGCTCAGAGGTTTCGACGCCATGATCAATGGCGTTACGCAACAGATGTGCTAAGGGATCTTTTAAACGCTCAATTAAGAGTCGATCCATCTCGATGTCTTCGCCAGTAATCTGCAGCTGAACTTTTTTCGCCAGCTTAGCAGAGGTATTGCGCACAACCAGACGCAGCGGGTTGAGCAAATAAGCCGCAGGCAGCATGCGCGTAGAACGGGCATGATACTGAATCTCATCGACTAATAAACCAAAGGCCGCGTTGTTTTTACGCAGATCTTTACTGACATTGCCAGCTTGATTTTCTAAACGATTCAGCGTTGTGCGCAGAATACTTAACTGCTCACTGCCGCTATCATGAGCATTTTCGGCCTGAAGACGCAGCTGATGCTGGGCCGTTTCAAGCAAGCTGACCATTTCGCGCAGCTCACGTAATTGTTGCTCAAAGCTAATTCGACTAATTAACAGCTCATCGGCCAGATTAATCAACTTATCGACTTTGTTAATGCCAACACGAATCGTTTCTTCAGCAGCGCCAGATGAACCAGCAGGAGCGATAGCGGGCTGGGCTTTATCAGGCTTAATCTCATGCGTACTGCGCAGATCCAGTTTTTTGCTGCCCGAGCTTAAACGCTGTTCAAACTCTTCAAACATGGCTTTATCACGGTGGACGGCATCTACAATCTGCTGAGGTGTGCGGCTTTCGGTGATTCGCTTGGGATGTTCAAGTGTGGTTCGAATGGGGTCAACAGGCCCAGCAGCAGGCTCAGGCTTGAGTCCTTCAAGCGCTTCTGACTGACGGCGCAGACCGTCCAGATGCCGAAACAGCGATTCGGTTGTACTTGGCCCATAAGTATCGGGCTTTTCACGCAATTCACTGAGCAGGCTTTCCATTTCATGAGCGCTTTCGCCAATCCAGGTAATCCCAAGCGCATTGGCATTGCCTTTTAGCGTGTGAATCGCGCGATAAGTCTCTTCTAAGGCGTGTTCCAGACTGGTCTGGCCCTGCTCCAGATCTAATAACTGATGACTGACCAGCTCAAGCAGCTCGCGGGATTCTTCTAAAAAAATCACCCGGACTTCTTCAGGAATCTCAGATAAATCCAGATCGTAGTCTGCAGCATCTGTACTGCCTGACAAGGTCCCAATCAGTTTTTGCAAAGGCTCAAGTTCTTTAAACAGTCCCTGAGTGCCCACAGCATCAAAATGTTCGGGGTTTTTGCGTAAACGCTCTAAGAGATTTTCAAAATGATGGGTCACATCGCCAATGCTATTGAGTTCAAGGGCATATGAGTTTCCCTTAAGCGTTTGCATCGCGCGATAAATTTCATCTAAGGCCTGCTTAAGCGGCGTCTGCCCCAGCTCAACTTCAAGTAAAAGCTGACCGACATGCTCCACCAGCTCGCGGGATTCCTGAAGATAAATCTGGCGAATTTCTTCAGGAATGTCTGCCGCTTCGTTTTCAAAAAACGAGGTTGACATAGCCGGTAAAGCAACATGAGTAGCCGCTTGTACCTGTGTAAAAGCGGGACTCCCTTGACCTTGAACAGCTTGAGCCTGGGCCGGCTGGCCTGAATCAACCTGACCCGCCATTCTGACGCCAATTTTATGCAGTAAGCCTTGAATCAGAGTCAGCCGTTCACTGACTTTATTCAGGGTTTCTGTATCAGCCCGTTGGGCTGTACGTAAAGGCTGCAGCAGATCTTCAATCGGCTTTGTGGCATCGCCAACACGCTCAACGCCCAGGGCATAAGAATTGCCTTTTAGAGTGTGAGCAGCCCGATACATTTCATGCACCAGCTGAATATCTGCCGGATTGTCTTTTAGCTGAATTAAGCCTTCCGCAACGGTTGTGACAAGTTCAAGCGCTTCTTGATAATACAGCTCAAGCATCGCCTGATCTTCAAACAAATAATCCAGATTATCTTCTAATTCACTGATATCGACTTCAGGCAGCGGTTCGGGAGTCACTGCCAGCTGAGACTCTGATTGCACAGTCTCAGGAGTCTCTTCAGCCGGTTCAGACTGTTCAGCCGGTTCAGCCGCAGCCAGCTTGATCAGCTCTTCAAGTTGGGCCATTTCGCTAAACAGACGCTCCAGCTGTTCAGGCTCTAACACAGGCTGAGTCGACTGAGCGGTCTGCAGCTCACTGAGAAAATTCTCAAGATCATGTGCTTTTGCCGCAACTTCATTAAAGCCCAGGGCATTAGAATCCCCTTTGATAGAATGAACATTGCGATAAACTTCTTCAACTGCCTGAACCGGTTCTGCTTTACCACTTTCAAGCCTGAGCAGCAGGGCATTGATGTCTTGAATATGCTCTTCGCTTTCAACCCAGTAGAGTTCCTGAATCTGGCGCGTCAGCTGAAAGCCCTCTTCGGGCTTGAGCAGCTGATCAATTGAAAAAGCGTTGCCTGTATTGCGAAAGTAAAAGTGCAAAAACTGCTCAATACTGTCGACATAGGACTTGAGGGTTTCGTGATGCTCATCTGAAACAAGCGCTTCAGTCTCACCCAGACGTCGGATTTCACCTTCTAACTGGTAAGCCAGATTGGAAATATCCAGCAAGCCAGCCAGACTGGCCTGCTGTTTAAGCGTGCGAGTTTCGCCAGCTAAAACGTCGAGTTCCTGAGCCGCAGGCTCTACCGGCACCACCAGGTCAGCCAGCAGCTGACGCGCCCGGCTGACATAGGTATAAGCTTCGGTCTGGAAGGACTGACGCAGTTCTTCCTGCTCTTCCATAATCGCCATTGATTACCTGCCGCTAGTGGCCAGGGTTTTCTGGAGCGTGGTCACCAGCTGTTCAAGCGAACTCTGCTGTTCCATCGCTGAGGACGTAATCTGAAACGCTGCTTCAGCGGAGTTCTGGATTGAGAAGGTCAGCTTATTGATCGTTTCACCCGCAGTGGTTGAAAGCTGGTAGCCACTATCTGCCAGTTTTGTCGCATCTTCAGCAAGCATAACGGAAGTATTGGTCAGGCCCTGAATCTCGCTCAGAATCTCACCAATTTTTTTGGTGGCTTCTTTGGATTCTTCAGAGAGGTTTTTAATTTCGTTGGCAACAATCGCAAAGCCTTTGCCGTATTCACCAACTTTTGAGGCTTCAATTGAAGCGTTAAACGCCAGGAACTTAGACTGCTTGGCAATGTCATCAACAGTCGAGATGATGTTGCCGATCGCCTGGGTCTGAGAGCTGAGCTCCAAAATTTTTGATGCGACAGACTCAATCTGTTCTTTAATGCGTTCAACGCCTGAAATTGACTCTTGAACGGCTTCTTCACCTTCACTTGAGATGCCAGACGCTTCAGTTGCGGTCTCAGCCACAATGCGGGCGTTGTCGGTGACAATTTCAGCGTTTTGCTTAATGCTGGAAATCTCAGAAGTAATTTCTTCCACGATGCCCTGCAAGCGGACGCGGTCTTCGTCAATTAACTGATTCTGAGCTTCTGCACGCTCATTTGACTCACGAATGCTCGCAACCATGCCGTTAAAAGAATGACCCAGTTCACCCAGCTCGTCATTTGTTGCAACGGCAACCTGGGTATCAAGTTTGCCAGAAGATACATCATGAGCAGCTTCTTTAAGGCGATTGATGTTGCGGATAATTCCCAGAATAAAGTAAGCACCCAGCGCCAGAATTAACAGGGTCAGCACGCTTACCCAGGTCACAGTAAAATTACGATTAGATTCTAGACGACCCACGCGAGAGCTAATCAGCTTGTCTTCACCATCAATGGTTGTGTCAAACATTGCAAAGGCTTTTTGAGCCGCGTTCTGAGCCATGGGCGAGAACTGAGCCAGAGAGACTTTAACATCATTGGCGCTCAGCAGATTCTGATCAACAAAGTTCATGACGGTTTTAAAAGCCATCTGAGAAGAGACCACATTCGGCTCAAGCGCAGGTTTGATGCTTTCGTCTTTGGTGTTTTTGTAAGTGACATCATGGTCTGTACGCAGGGCGGTAATGTCAGCGTTAACCAGACCAGCCAGAACAGTCAGCTGGGTCTTTTCATCAGCTGTCATCTGCTTTTTAGCCAGGACTTTTTCAACCAGCAGCTGCATCTGATAGAAGTTGTCCATCAGATTGGGGAATTTAATCAGGGTCACATCCATCATGTAATAAGAATCCAGGTCAGGGTCAAGAATCAGGTTTGAATAATCCCCGATATGAACATATAAAGCACGGAACTCAGCCATCAGCTCATCGTGAGCTTTGATATTCTGAGCTAAAGGTAAACTGTTAGCCTGAGATTTAAGCGTTTCCCAGTTCTTCTTAAATTTAGCGATTAGAGCGCCAGATTCTTTAAAACCTTTGTCAGGGCCGTTAGAGCTTTCAACAGATTCCAGATCTTTAATGCCAGAGTCAAGTGCGCTTTGAACAGCGCTCAGATCATTGCGCTCACCCATCAGCTTATTGCGCTGAACCATAACTTTTTGCTGACCAAGTTGCTCCTGAATTCTGCGTAAGGGCCGCAGGTACATATCGCCGTAGTACTCTTTGGTACTAAAATCAATCGCGATGTTTTTTTCCTGCACCAGCAGGTAAAGCAGGGTCACAATCGGAAACACAAGCGCAATGGCCACGACGGCCAGTTTAGTTGAAATATTCAGTTTGAGTTGTCCCAAAGACACAGGGGTTCCTCCGAAATTAGATGCCGTCCCAACGGGTTTGATGGGTGTGACGGATAGACATTAAAGAGACAAAATGTAGCGAAATAGTAGCAGAAATTCATCAATAGTATTCACTACTATCATGGTATATAAGCAGTTTTTTAACGCTTTTGTGAAGAGGGGAACTTATGTCCTTAATGATCTTTAAGGGAATAAACAACTAATTCGTGCAGGTTTGAGACAGTCACAAAGAATTGTAAATTCTTTGCTGAAAAAGGCTTATTAAGCCTTAAGCCTGTGATCTTTGGGGATTGACAGCTCTGTAAAAGCAATTACTATACAGGATGATAGTCACCATAACTGTCATTTGATTGTCACTAACTTTTATGACATTCTCTGTCTTTCAATTGTCTTCAAATGTCTTTAAATATTTGCATTGCTTTTTTTGACACCATGCACTAACGACACAAAATAACCACTGACCTGCATGAAAGGATTTCTATACATTCCATGAAAAAAAGATCGCTGTTTTGGATGCTCCCCACTCTGGCTCTGATGAGTTCACCCGCTCTGGCCCAAGAAGAAACCGCCGCTTCACCTGTAAAGCTCGATTTTTATCTTGACGCTTATTATGCATTTGATACAGACAGCCATATGACAACCGGTACTGGCACATCCGCCCAGACCGTGATGCGCGGTGACCGCCCTCTAAACGCTGTCAATTTCCGTCGCAATGAATTTAATCTCAATACTGCTCAGGTCACCGCCAGCACCCAACTTGACTGGTTCCGTGGCCGCACAACTTTCCAGTTTGGCACCATTGCGAATTCATCCTGGCTCCCCAGCAAATATTCTCCGGTTCAGGAAGCTAATCTCGGCATCCGCGCCGCTAAAGATCTAGGTGGTGATGGCAATGAACTCTGGTTTGACGGGGGTTTATTTCTGACTCATATCGGCAACGAAGCCTTGCTGCCACGCTATAACTGGCTGAGCAATCTGGCGCTGGTTACGATGTTTGAGCCCTTTTATCAGGGCGGGGTACGCGCCAGCTATAACTTTGGCAGCGTACTGAATCTTCAGCTACATGTGCTGAATGGCTATGGCAACATCGAAGACAATAACTTCAGCAAAAGCATCGGCTGGCTGATTGGCTATAATCCGCT
>CAJYHH010000419.1 GCA_913773825.1 Candidatus Sericytochromatia bacterium
ATTGAATCTCAAGAGACTCTAGCGCCTTATAGCCATCTTTATCGCGGCAAAGTCATCAAAATTGAACCGATCGGCACAGCAGACGCACCGCTGTTTAGACTGACCTATATTCAGAAAAAAGCAGAGCACCAGCTGATTGCCCGCAACGTGATTTTAGCAACTGGCGTCATGGACGTGCAGCCTGAAATTCAGGGCTCAATTGAACCGGTCTTCCCCTATGCCAATCGTGGCGATTTACTTTATTGCCTGCGCTGCGACGGCCATCGCACAATCGGCAAAAAATTATCGGTGATGGGCTCAACTGCTACCGCTGTACATATTGGCGTGCTGCTGGCAGAACGTTATGGCCATGACGAAATTCAGATTTTGACCCATGGCAAACAGCCTGACTATTCTGAGGAAGTTCAGCAAATGATCAAAAGCCATAATATGACCGTGCACACCTCAGAAATCACGGGCTTGTTAGGTGATCCCAAAGTGGCTCTCGAAGGCTTTGCTTTAGCTGATGGCACGGAAGTTAAGACCGATAGCTGTATGGTCGCGATGGGCACGATTGTCTATAACGAGCTGATTAAAGAGCTGGGTGCCGAGCTAGCCGCTGATGATCGCGTGGTCGTAAATGCCCAGTTTGAAACCAGTATTTCAGGCATTTACGCCATTGGGGATTTAGTTGCAGGCGCCAGAATGCAAATTTATACCGCCTGGGACGAAGCAGTAACTGCTGCTGAAGCAGTGGATCGCCGAGTCCGAGCCCTTAAGCGCGAAGCCAAAAAGAGCTGATACCAATCCAGATATCTTGAGAACTTAGCGAGACAAGATATCTGGAAAATTGACCGAGGTTTAGACGTAGTTTTACCTGCTGAATTCTTTATGATATCTTCCTTTCGAGCCTTGCTTTCCTCATTTTCCAATTAGGGATGATTCGGCTAATTAGGCGGAAGAATTTGTCATTATGGTTTGGACATAAAAGATGGCAAAGTTCGTGAACTAGCACATAGTCGACGCAATCTAACGTCACTTTGCTGAGTTCGAGATTTAAGCTGATAGTCCCTTGCGCACTGCATGAGCCCCAGCTCCTTGTCATCTGCCGGTATCTGAATACGGGTATTCTTGCTCCCAATTTTTCGAAACGTGGCCAGTAGAATAAAAGACGTTTTTCAATCAGGCTGCGAAGGTGCGTTGCATGCCATTTTTCCATCAACTGCCGGATATGTTCTGTATCAGTTGGGTCAGGAACTTCAACCTGAAACCAGCCCCGAAGCAAGCGTACAGAGCTTGAATCGCCACGGATGACTTTTAAGCGGTATTGACGCC
>CAJYHH010000420.1 GCA_913773825.1 Candidatus Sericytochromatia bacterium
ATTGGCCTGAGGAAGGGGGAGGCTTTCGCGAGTTTCACCACCGGCAGAACCAATCCGCAAGGTTGAAACTTCTGGCGGCACCGGCAGCGGGACAGAATCCAGCAATTGGCCTTGGCCATGAAAATGAGCATCAAGCGTCAGCCAGCCCTGAATATCAGCTTGTTCCAGCAGATGCTGGCGCAGCGAATCAGGATTTTCTGGTGTGATCACCAGCAACTCAAATTGATCGTCAAAATGATCAGCTTCCAGCTCAGAGACGGTTGGCAAGGTTTTAATCACTTCACCATGCTGCTCAAGCTGATTAAAAATCAGGGCAATCCGAGCGGATCGCATTTGAACAGAGCGTAAAATTTTAAAACGCAACCAGACAGCGTTAAGCTTCATGCGTGAAGCTTCTTCAAGCAGGCGCAGCTCAAATTCATTGAGTTTATTTTCAGCAGAATCGATGACAACAGCAGGGGCTACCGGCTGGGGCGGCTCAGGCTCACTCTTAGTGCTGGTATTAAATGCCAGCACGCTGACATTTTCAATTTCAGAAACAGATTCAGCCAACTCACCCAGCTCAACAGGACTAAGCTCAGTTGCCACAAGCACAGAAAAACCATCTTCAAAAGTCCCCTCACGCAAAAGACCTAAAGGGGGTTGAGTGGTTAAAATTTCAGTTTGCTGCTCAAGGTTGTGTAAAACCAGCAAGGCCCGAACAGATTTCATCAAACAAGCCTGCATCAGCTCAACATGGACTTCGTAAAGTCCCATGCCTTTGGCCTGAAGCTCCTCAGCCCGATCTTGTTCCTGAGCATCTAGCGCAAGCGGCTGGAGTTCACCTAGATTAACGCGATTCAGGGGATTAGCAACTGCTGCAGCTGAAGGATCTAAAGCCGAAAAGCGCTGGAACAGGGGTTCAAGCGGTACTGTAACACTCTGATCCGGAGAAGCCACATTGCGAATCAGCTCACCTAAAGCTTGAAAAGAGTCTGCCAGTAAAAACAATTGATCCTGCGGCAGAGACTGATTTTTGGGTTCAAGCAGAGCTTCGACATTATGAGAAAGCTGGGTAATGTCTTCAAAGAAAGGAAGCTCAACCAGTGTGGCTGCCATGCCTTTTAGCGTATGGATCAAGCGGAACAGTTCACGATAAAGCCCCGGATCGGGGACATTGTCTTCGAGCTGTTCGAGGCAACTTTGGCACTGCTCTAAGAGCAGACCAGCCTCATCCACAAAAAGCGCCACGTACTGAGAGGATTTCATATGAAGTATTATAGCCTGTTGACACACGGGCATCAAAGAGGGGCATGGATAGAAGGCTTTGGGTGGCGAGTGGCAGGTTAGGCCGGCAGAGCTGGCCTTATGGGTAGTAGGTTCTGAGTTTGGGGTTCAAAAACAACAGACAAAAGACTCAAAACCCTTTGCTGGCCTTTAAAACCTAGAAATCACCACTCACCCTTATGCGGCCTACTCCTGCATTACCAGTTCACTAGTCTGTTCAATCCGCCGTCGGATTAACGGGGCTAAGCTACGCAATTGATCCAGATCGAGTCCGAGCTGGGTTTCGATAATCGCGCTATGTTCCTCAAGTGTGTTCCAGTCGCGAGTTGAATTGGTATCAACCGCGCGCGAGAGCAGGTTAGAAATGCCAACAATTGTTGGCAAAAGCATCGGTACGTCTGCGACATAAAAAGGTTTAAGTGAGTGATGACGCCGAATTGATTCAACTAAAATTGGCGGAAAGTTCCAGCGTTCAGCTAAAGCAGCCCCGATACCAGCATGATCAAAGCCAAGAATTTTTTGCTCAGCCAAATGAACAGGAATCTGTTCTTTTTGGCTCAGATTGGTCGCGCGATAGACTTCTGGCAGGGCATGCTGATTTAAAACCATTTTGCCAATGTCATGAATTAAGCCAGCAATAAAGCACTCTTCGTGTTTATCTTGACGCAGATGCTGGGCTAAGAGCCTTGCGGTTTCAGCTGTTGCAATAGAGTGACGCCAGAATTCACCAGGGCCAATTTTATAGCCGAGCAGGCCTTTATTCATGGTGCTCTGGGTAGTAATCATCAGCACCAGACTTTTAATCGAGCTAAAGCCAACAATTAAGACGGCTTCGCTGACGGTTGTCACTTTACGCGGCAGGCCATAATAAGCTGAATTACACAGGCGCAGGACTTTAGCGGTCAAAGCCTGATCTGAGCTGATGACTTCAGCCAGTGAAGAGACATCGGTTTCGGGATTATTGAGTAGCTGAATGGCGCGAAAAGCGATCTGCGGAACTTCGGGCAGTTCGTCTACGCGGTTGATAATATTGTAAAGGGTCAGCTCTCTCATTAACAAAATTTAGCCTGGGCTCTGCTTCTGAAGGAAATACGGTGACAAAGGGCGGTATCCCAGGCTCTGAATGTCAAGCAACTGCTCGGCCCCCCCGACAAACAGCACCCCATTTTCACGTAGGGCCTGATTGAACTTCCGATACACCTGGTATTTGGTTTCGCGGTTGAAATATATCATAACATTTCGACAGACAATAAGATCCTGGCCTTGGGGGTACTCAGCACTGAGCAAATCATGTTGCTCAATCCTCACCCGACGGCGCCATTCAGCTTTTAAACGCTGCCGCCGACGGGGCTCTAAACAAGGCTCAAAATAATAATTG
>CAJYHH010000421.1 GCA_913773825.1 Candidatus Sericytochromatia bacterium
TTTTACGGGTCTGCTCACTGCCTGCAGCCTGAAGCTGTTTCATAACCGCGTCAAAATCCATGATGTCCTCCAGCGCTTTTTCATAGAATACACCTAAAAGCATAAAAAGCCCAAAGCACAATTCTGATGCCACTTTTATGCTGTTTCTCTAGGCCAGAACTTATTTTCAGGCTTAGGCTAAAAACAGACCGACAAACAAGGCAAATCAGAGAAAAAGGTTTAAAAAGGGTTTAAAAGGCTTATGGCAACCAAGCACCTCGATGCTTTAAATCAGCTTTACACTCAGCCTGAAGCGTCTGCCCAGGCGATTGGACTCACTTACTGCCGTGATGAGCTACCAGGATATACACGCCGCAGAGCTGGTAAAGGCTGGGTTTATCTGGATTCAGAGCGAAAGCGGGTAACGGATCCTAAACTTAAAGAGCGTTTTGAAAAACTAGCGATTCCACCAGCCTGGAAGCAGGTTTGGATTTGCCCCTGTGACAACGGCCATCTACAATCAACCGGTATTGATGATGCCGGGCGTAAACAGTATCAGTACCACGCAGACTGGCAGGAGTTTCGCAATCGGCTTAAGTTTTACCATTTAATTCCCTTTATTAGCTGCCTGCCGCGCCTGCGTCGCCAGGCTCTACAGTCAATTCGCACCTGTCCACCCGCTTCTTCTGACAATGTGATTGCGGCAATGGTTATGCTGCTTGATAAAGGCGCGCTGCGGATCGGCAACGAAATTTATTATGAGCTCAATGAATCAGTTGGCTTGACAACGCTGCTGCCTGAACATGTCGAGATTGAGGGTTCAAGTATTCGTCTGAGCTACACAGGCAAACACGGACAGGCTCAGAACATCAACCTCAATCATCGCGAATTAGCCTCTGTGCTCAAAACGCTGCAAGCTCAGGGTGGGCCCCGCTTATTTTGTTATCGCAACGATGACAAAAGTTTCTGCAATGTCGGCGCTGACACCGTTAATCAGTTTCTACAAGCCTTTAGCCCCTGTGCGATTTCAGCCAAAGACTTCCGCACCTGGAAAGGCACCTTGATGGCTTATGAGCAATTGCTCTGGGCAGCTCGCCAGCAAGAGCCACCAGCGTTAAAGCAAATTGTTGAAGCGGTAGCCGCTGCACTCGGCAATACGCCAGCGGTTGCTCAGTCTTCTTATATTCATCCCGATTTGCTGACAATCTGGAAAGAAGGCCGCTTTAGCCAATACCAAAAAAAGGTCTCGCATCTTAAAGCAGGCAACTATCTATCTAAAACCGAACACCAGCTCCAGGAACTCTTAAACATTCTGTTCCGGCATTTTATGCAGCCTGAGCTTGAACAAGTCGCTTAAGCTCGGGAGGCCAGACAAGCTGATCGTTTTGGGTTATGGGTTGTGGGTTCTAAGTTTAGAGACGAAGACAGGATAGTTGTCTTTGCCTTTTTTCTTAAACCCACCACTCAAAACCCATAACTCATAACAGCGCGTCAGCGCTAAAAAAGTCTTTCCGGGAGTTTGCTGACGCTGTCAATTTCAATTGAGAAAATAAAGCCCAGTTTAATCACGTTGGCTAAATCACTGCTGGCTGAAATAGTTCGACCAGCAAGCGACTGTTCTTGAGCATTGCCTACATACAAAGTCAGAATATGTGGGGTATGCGGGATGCGCTTTTTTAAACCTGCGCTCCAGAGGACGCTGCGAGTAGACAGAATTTCACTGTCAAAGGGCACAGCCACATCGCCAAATAAATGCCAGTGTTTCCAGACTCTGATCATTGTGTTAAAGCCTAAAGCGGCAACCGGGCGATTAAAGCCATCCGGATTGCCCGTGCTTAACAGGCGTAGATCAGCACCCAATTGCCAGATTTCGGGAAAGATGTATTTGCTGGCAGCCAGCTCACCACCAAATAAAGTGCCGCGGGTGCTAAATGACAGTCTGGGCGTCAGGCTGAGCCAGTCACCGCGGTTTTCATCCAGAATCT